>ONSQ01000069.1 GCA_900320465.1 uncultured Eubacteriales bacterium | reverse complement strand
AGCCGCTCGAAGCCGCCCTCTTCCTGCGCGGCGGCGGCGATGGGATCCACCTTCTTGCGCCGGAGATTGGAGATCATAATCCAGTTGTACAGCATCAGCTGCAGCGCGGCGGCGAGCAGCATCAGCTGCTGGCCCATATAGCGTCCGTCGGCCAGGCATACCACGGCCAGGAAGGGCGCGAGCATGCAGAAGAACAGCGCGTGCCAGCCGTCGGGGGCGTTGTAGGCAAAGCCCGCCACCCGGAAATAGGCCAGCAGGATCACGCAGCAGGAGACCACCTCAATGCCGTAGTGCCACAGCACGCCGTTGATGGAGTTGACCTTGTAGCAGGTCACCAGCCAGAAGGCGAAGAGCAGCATCGGCGCCACATGGGCGATGCAGACGAACTTGGTGCGGGGCTCGTCCTGGTTGGCCTCGCCCAGAATATAGGGGAACGAGGCCCCGGAGAGCAGCCCCAGCACGGCCAGCACCCGGTAGAAGCCCGCGTTCTTGTCGGTCTCGCAGCTGGCGAAGAGCACGATGGCGCCGAGGACCATCAGCGCGCCGAAGAACCAGCGCAGCGCGGCGTAGAGCAGATTGTCGTTGCGCAGCGCCTTGCGAAAGGCGGAGGGGAGGTAGTATTTCTTTTCCTTCCAGCGGCGGATAAAGAAGAAAAACACCGCCGCCGCGGCCACGATGGACAGGGGCACCAGCACGTTGAACATGCTGGCGTCGGCCAGACCGTCGTCGTTATAGGCAACCTGCGTCTGCAGCCAGCGGAGAAAGACGCCGAACGCGCCGGCTCCACCGACGTAACAGGTTTTTTCCAGAGCATCTTTTTGCATATTTTCCAACCTGCTTTAATAGAATAGTATTGCAAAAGATCATTGCAAAAATCAATTTTACCCTCTTTTGCCCGCGCCGTCAAGTGCGCCGCCCGATACGGAGGAAAACCGCCATGAAGCAGACCATACTCTACGCCTACCTCGTGCTGATGCTCGCGGTGGGACTGCCCTTTCTGGCCAATCTCGGCACGCCTGACTCGCCGGGCGGGACAAATCCGACGCCGTCGGCCGCGGTGGACGAGGCGTCCGGCCCGGAGACGCAGCTGCCGAGTGCGCCGGACACGCTTCTGGTGCTGTTGCCGGACGGGCGCACAGAGGAGCAGGACATGCAGTCCTACCTCACGGGCGTGGTGGCCGCGGAGATGCCGGCGGAATTTCATATCGAGGCCCTCAAGGCCCAGGCGGTGGCCGCCCGCAGCTACGCCATGTACTGCGCCGCCCACGCCAGACACGGCGAGGCCCAGGTCTGCACCGATCCCGGCTGCTGCCAGGCCTGGCAGAGCGAAGACGCGCGAAGGACAAAATGGGGAGATACCTATGAACGCAACGAAGAGCTTATACGCGGCGCGGTGGAACACACCCGCGGGGAATATCTTGCCTTCGGAGGCCAGCCGGTCTTCGCGGCATTTCATTCGTCCTCCGCCTCGCGCACCGAGAACAGCGCCGACGTGTGGAACGCGGTGCCGTATCTCGTCAGCGTGCCCAGCCCCGAGACGGAGCGGGACGTGCCCAACTACATAAGCACCCTGGTTTGCAGCCCCATCGATTTCCGTGATACGGTTCTCTCCGCGCATCCGGAGGCGGATTTTTCCTCCGACGCGGCACAGTGGGTGGGCGAGCTGCGCCGGGACGCAAGTGGGCGCGTGGCCTCCCTGGAGCTGGGCGGAGCGCTTCTCACGGGCAGGGAGCTCCGGGCGCTCTTTTCTCTTCGTTCCACAGCCTTTCGCCTGTCCTATGACGGCGACGCCTTTACCTTTACCGTGACCGGCTTCGGCCACGGCGTCGGGATGAGTCAGTACGGCGCGGATACCATGGCGCGAGCGGGCGCGACGTATGAAGAGATCCTCTCCCACTACTATCCCGGCACGGTCCTGGCAGGAAAACCGGGGGTATGAAACGATGTGCGTTTCATATCCCCGGTTTTTGCTTTTATAAAACCACTCAGAAGGCGAAGTTGCCGTTTTCGAACACGACGATCTCGCTGCCGTCGGCGCGCGTGCCGACGATGGACAGGTCGGACGTGCCGATCATGAAGTCCACATGCGTGTCGCTGTGGTTCAGCCCCTCGGCGTAAAGCTCCTCGGCCGTCATGTCCTCGCCGCCGCGCACGCACTCGGGATAGGCGTCGCCAAAGGCCAGGTGACAGGCCGCGTTCTCGTCGAACAGCGTGTCGTAGAACAGGATCTCCTGGCTGCGGATGGGGCTGTCATAGGGCACCAGCGCCACCTCGCCGAAGCGGCAGGCGCCCTCGTCCACGCGGATAGCGTTTTTCACCACGTCCTCGCCGCTGTCGGCGTGGACCTCCACGATCCGGCCCTGCTCGATCACAAAGCGCAGCCCCTCGATCACGTGGCCGTCGTGCACCAGCGGCAGCGAGGCCGCCGCCACGCCGTCGATCCCGTCGCGCAGCGGCGCGGTGAAGATCTCCTCGGTGGGCATGTTGGCGATGAAGCGCTGCCCCTCGGGCGTCTGGCTGCTGCCTCCGGCCCACAGGTGGTTTTTCGGCAGGCGGATCGTCAGATCGGTGCCCAGACCGCTGCGGTAGCGCAGGGAGACAAAGTGCCATTCATTGAGCCTGTCCAGCCGCGCGCGCAGCGTGGCGGTGTGCGCCCGCCATTTCTCCACCGCGTCGCCCCGGCCGGACACGCGCACGGAGCGATAGATCGCCTCCCACAGCCTCTCAACGGCCGCGGGGCCGTCCAGATCCGGGAAGACCTTTCTGGCCCAGCTCTCCACCGGGACGGCGCCCAGGGACCAGGCGTTGCGGTTGGCCATCAGGCGCGAGCGGAACTCGCCCATATCCCGGCCGTAGGCGCGGCTGTAGCGCAGCAGCCTGTCCGCGTCCACGCCGAGGAAGGCCTCCGGGTCGCTGCCGCCAACGGACAGAAAGGCCGCGCCCTCGCGGGAGTAGCCGACCATCATGCTCCGCTGCCAGTCGGGCACGCTTTCGAACACCTCGTCGGCGGCGTGCAGATAGCGCAGGCGCGCGATCTTCTCGTCGTTCCAGCGGACGACCACCTCCCTGGCCCCGGCGGCATAGCCCGCCTCCACGCACAGGCGTGTGAAGGCGGCGCAGTCCACGCCGCTGGAGATCACCAGCGTCTGGCCGCGCTGTACGTTCACGCCCACCTCCACCAGAAGCCGGGCGTATTCGCGGGCCTTGTCCTCCGCCGTGGGGGCTTTGCGCCGCTCATAGGTGCAGAAGCAGTAGCGCACGCCGTCCTCCTCCTGCCAGGGGCCCTGAGAAACACAGTCCCAGTCGGGCTCACGGTCCAGATCGGGGAAAAAACTGTCGGAGACGGGGCTCAGGTCTATCTTCGTGACCTCCACCCGGTCCAGATAGGGGAAGAACTGGCGATAGACGCTCGCCCCGCCGATGACCAGACAGCGCTCATACGCGCCGGCCAGGGTCAGCGCCTCCCCGGTGGTGTGGGCCACCTGCGCGCCCTCGATCTCCAGCGCCTGGCGGGTGACGACAATGTTGTGCCGCCCCTTCAGAGGCCGCCCGCCGGGGAAATCCTCCAGCGTTTTGCGCCCCACGATCACGGCGGCACCGTCCGTCAGTTCGCGAAAATGCTTCCGGTCGGCGCGCAGCACCACGCTCTGGGTGCCCTGGGCGCCGATGCCCCAGTCGGCGTTGACCGCAACAATGGCTTCCATTGCCCGGCCCTCACACGGCCACCGGGATTTTCCCGGTGAAGTCGCTGTATTCATAGCCCTCCATGGAGAAGCTGTCGCGGGTAAAGGCGTAAAAGTCCTTGACCGCGGGGTCGATGATAAACTTCGGGGCGGCTTTGGGCTCGTGGGAGATGATCTCCTCGATGGCCGGCACGTGCCGGTCGTAGATGTGGGCGTCGGCGATCACGTGGATGAACTCGCCGGGCTCAAAGCCCGCCACCTGGGCCATCATCATGGTCAGCACCGCGTACTGCACCACGTTCCAGTTGTTGGCGGCCAGCATGTCCTGGGAGCGCTGGTTCAGAATGGCGTTGAGCCGGTTGCCGCTGACGTTGAAGGTCATGGAGTAGGCGCAGGGGTACAGCGCCATCTCGCTCAGGTCCGCAAAGGTATAGATGTTGGTCATGATGCGGCGGGAGGCGGGGTTGTGCTTCAGATCCCAGATCACCTTGTCCACCTGGTCCATGTCCCCCTCGGGGTAGTGGTGCTTCACGCCCAGCTGATAGCCGTAGGCCTTGCCGATGGAGCCGTTTTCGTCCGCCCAGGCGTCCCATACCCGGGTACGCAGGTCGTGGACATTGTTGCTCTTTTGCTGCCATATCCACAAAAGCTCGTCGATGGCGCTCTTCCAATAGGTGCGCCGCAGCGTCAGGATCGGGAACTCCTCCGACAGGTCATAGCGGTTGACGATGCCGAATTTCTTCACCGTGTGGGCGGGGCTGCCGTCCTCCCAGCGGGGACGCACCTCGCGGTCGGTGTCCCACACGCCGTTGTCCAATATATCTCTGCAGTTGGCAATAAAGATCTCGTCTGCTCTGCTCATATGCGCACGCCCTTTCTGTGTAATCTCAATATACTAATTTATCATACGGCGGAAAAAAAGTAAACAGCCGGGCCGGGCGCGGAATACAATACCGTGCGGGGGTGATGCGATTGCGATTTGCACTTGTGGGAGGAGATAAGCGCCAGGCGTATCTGGCCTCGCTGCTGTGGCACGACGGCCATCGGGTCAGCACCTACGCCCTGGAAAAGGCGGAGCTGCCCAGAGAGATCCCCAGGGCGCAGTGTCTCCAGGGCTGCGTGTACGGCGCGGACTGCGTGGTGCTGCCCGTCCCGGCGGAGACGGGCGGCCTCATCAGCACGCCGCTGGGGCGCGAGGCGCTGCGCAGCGACGAGCTGCTCGCCTCTCTCTGGGAGGGCCAGCGGCTCCTCGGCGGTCGCCTGGGCGACGCGCTGTGTCTGCAGGCCATTCGGCAGGGGCTGCGGGTGGACGATCTGCTGTTCCGGCCGGCCTTTGCCGTGGAGAACGCGGCGCTCACGGCGGAGGGCGCCGTCTGTGAGCTGATGGCCAACAGCGAAAAGAGCCTCTGGCGCAGCCGTGTGCTGGTCTGCGGATGGGGGCGGATCGCGAAGCTGCTGACGCTGCGGCTGCTGGGGCTGGGCGCCGCGGTCTGCGTGGCGGCGCGCCGGGCCGAGGCGAGGGCCGAGGCCGGCGTCCTGGGGGCCGAAAGCTGCGGCTTTGCCCGGCTGGAGGAGATCATCGGCGGCTTTGACTTCCTGGTCAACACCGTGCCGGCCCGGGTGCTGGACGAGGGCGCGCTGTGCGCCGTCTCCGAGGGGGCGCTGCTGCTGGAGCTGGCCTCGGCCCCGGGCGGCTTTGACCGGACGCTGGCCAAAAACATCGGCCTGCGGGCGCGCTGCGCCCCGGGCCTGCCGGGCCGCTATGCGCCGCTTGCCGCGGCGGAGGTCATGCGCGGGGCGATCTACGCCTCGCTGGAGGAAGGGGAGGAATGAGCATGGAAAAGAAACGTCTGGGGCTGGCTCTGTGCGGCTCCTACTGCACCTATGAAAAGCTTTTTGCAGCGGCGGGGGAGCTGGCCGCGCGCTATGAGCTCTACCCGATCATGAGCGAAACCGCCGCCGGGACGGACACGCGCTTCGGCACGGCCGCGGCGCACCTCCGGCGGCTGTCGGAGCTGTGCGGCGGCAAGCCGGTGGTCACGACCATCGCCGGGGCCGAGCCCCTGGGGCCGAAGCTGCCGCTGGACGCGCTCGTGATCGCGCCCTGCACCGGAAACACGCTGGCAAAGCTTGCCCACGGCGTCACCGACAGTGCCGTAACCATGGCCGCCAAGGCCCACCTGCGCAACGGCCGGCCCCTTGTCGTCGCCTTTTCCACCAACGACGCCCTCTCCGGCTCGGCGGAGTCCATCGCGCGGCTGCTGAACCGCAAAAACGTCTACTTCGTACCCTTTTCCCAGGACGATCCCGTCTCAAAGCCCTGCTCGCTGCAGGCCGACTTCTCGCTTCTTTCCGACACGGTGGAGGCGGCCCTGGCCGGGCGGCAGCTCCAGCCCCTGCTGCGCTGAGAAAGCCGGTGCGGCGGCGCGTCGGTAAAGCCTGCCGCGCCTGTTTGTCTTGACCGCGCCGGGCGGAGGGACTATAATTACACTGAATTTGTATACACACAGAAAAGGATACGGATATGTCTAAGGATACGATCCTGCGGGGGCTGCGGCTGCTGTGGGAAAAACTGCAATTGCTCTTCGAGCGGGCCTGGGACGCGCCGCAGATCCTGCGCGCCTGGAGCGAGGGCCGCGCCTCCCTGGGCGACAAGATCGCGCTGGTGGCGATGCTGGTGCTGCTGGTGGCGGCGGTGGCCTGGGTGGTGCGCTTTTTCAAGGCCGGCTTTTTCAAAAAGCTGGGGATGCTGGCCTCGCTGGCCCTGGTGATGGCCGCGGCCGCGCTGGTGCTCTGGTTTCTGGACACCGGCGAGGAAAGCGCCGCCCCCACGCCCCCGCCGGTGATCCAGACCGACGGCGGTGAGGCGGACGTGAGCGCCGCGCCCACTGCGCTCCTGCCCGATACCACGCCGCGTCCGGCGCGCCGGGCGGGGCAGTACAGTCTTGCCCGGGGCACAGAGGACCCCTTCAGCGACCACGTGTCGTACATGTGGTCGCTGCGGGACGACGCGGTGGTCTGGCAGATGGACGACGACCTGGTGCTGGAGCTCAGCGGCCTGCACAGCCTGCCCGGCGGCCCCTTCGCCGTGGAGGAGCTGGTCCGCTATGAGGACAAGGCGCATCTGACGCTCAGACGCGTCAGCGGCAGCGGCACCGAGAGCGCGCGCAGCTACGAGGAGCTGGTGCTGGAGCTGACCGTCAGCCCCGACGCTAAGATCCGCCGCCAGCTGTGGTACGCCGAGGCGGCCAGCTACGTCTCCACCGGCGAGCAGGAGGGCTACTCCATCCTGCGCAACGACGGCAGCGAGGTGCTCTTCCTCCAGCGCAGCCTGGACAGGACCAACGAAAACGGCGACGCGGTGCTGGGCCTCTGCCTGGGCCGCCAGCTGGGGGACGACGTGGTGCTGGTGACGGCGCGCTCCTACGCCTATGACGAGGAGGAGGGCCACCGGACCTACACCAACCTGAACCCCGGCGAGGACGAGGAGCTCAAGGAGCGGCTGCTGTCGCTGGACAAGGCCATCTTCGACGGCCGACTGCGGCTGGTGCGGGGCCTGTCCGAGCATGCCCTGGATGCGCTCTTGCCCGGCAGCCTGTGTGACCTTCCCCTGCGCGACGCCTCCGGCGTGGGCGGCTTCTCACTGCCCTGCACCCGACTGCTGGAGCTGCGCCGCAGCGAGGCCTACGGCGCCATCCTGCGCTTCACGGCCGAGGGCCCCGACGGCGGCGAGGCGGTCTACTCGCTTATCAGCGGCGCGGCGCTGTATACCGACGTGCGCATGGACCGCTACTTCACCTGGCGCGAGGCCTATGAGAAAAACGGCGCCGAGCCCGATCCGGACATGTCCGCCTTTGTGGGCTGCCCGGCGGTGGCCGCGGACGGCGGCTGGATCATCGACGTGGGCGGCTTCTACAACGCCTCGCTGGACGCCACGCTGGAAAACTATTACTTCCTCAGCTATGAATATCTGACCCCGCCGCCCACGCCCACCCCGGAGCCCACCCCGGAGAGCGCGGCGGAGACCGAAACGCCCGACGCCCAACAGGAGGAGAATCATGGCTAACAACACGCCCGCCGCGCTGCAGCGGCAGATCATCTACTCCGTCTACGTGCGCGCCCACACCCCGGAGGGGACCTTCCGCTCCGTCGTGCCCGACCTGGACCGTATCCGCGCCCTGGGGGCGGACTGGATCTGGTTCCTGCCCATCCACCCCATCGGAGAAAAGGGCAAAAAGGGCAGCCTGGGCTGCCCCTACGCCAACCGGGACTACCGCGGCACCAACCCCTGCTACGGCAGCATCGAGGACTTCCGCTTCCTCTGCGACGAGATCCACCGCCGGGGCATGAAGGTCATGATCGACGTGGTCTACAACCACACCTCCCCCGACGCGGTGCTTTTGAGCGAGCACCCGGAGTTCTATTACCGCGACAGCGCCGGGAACCTGGGCAACAAGATCGGCGACTGGGCCGACGTGATCGACCTGGACTACCGCAATCGCGGCCTCTGGGACTATCAGATCGAGAGTCTGCGCTTCTGGGCCTCCATCGTGGACGGCTTTCGCTGCGACGTGGCCTCCTTCGTGCCGCTGGACTTCTGGCGCGCGGCCCGCGCGGCCGTGGCGGAGGTCAATCCGGACTGTGTGTGGCTGGCCGAGAGCGTCCACATGAGCTTCGGCAACTACGCCCGCGCCGGCGGCTTTGTGTCCACCCGGGACACCGAGCTGTTCGACGCCTTTGATATCGAGTACCAGTACGACGTCTGGGAGTGCTTTGAGCGCTTCCTCGCCGGCGAGGGCCTGCTTCACGAGTTCACCGAGCAGCTCAAGCTCCAGGAGGCCCTGTACCGGGAGAATTACAACAAGCTGCGCTTCCTGGAAAACCACGACCAGCCGCGCTTCCGCTCCCGCATCGAAACGGAAGACGAGCAGGACAATTTCACCGCCATGCTCTTCTTCCTCAAGGGCACCACGCTGCTCTACGCGGGACAGGAGTTTTCCTGCACCCACCTGCCCAGCCTCTTCGAGCGGGAGGTCATCGACCGCAGCGGCCGCAACATCAGCCCCTTGCTGATGCGCCTCGCGGCGATCAAAAAAACCGCCCTGGGCTGCTGCGACAGCTTCGACGCCCGCGCCGACGATGAAAAGGCCATCGCGGTGATGGAGCGGCGCGGCGAGAGCTGCCTGACCGTGGGCGTCTTCTCCCTGCGGGGCAGGAGCGGCGCGGTGGCGCTGGACGTCCCGGACGGGCGCTATGCCGATCTGATCTCCGGCGGCGATGTCCTTGTGGAAAACGGACAAGTTTTCTGCACCGGGAAGCCCGTGATTTTTACATGCGCGCGATGAATTAACCGTTGCGCCGGGCGCGCTGCAAAGACTATAATAATTCCGTCAAAAAAAGAAAAAACGGAGGATACACACATGGTTTTGGAATCCCGCAGCGAGAGCATGCAGCGCATCACCACCCCCGCGCTGGCCCAGGCCTATATCGACGAGCGCATCGAGCTGCTGCGCAAGCAGATCGGCGACAAAAAGGTCCTGCTGGCCCTGTCCGGCGGCGTGGATTCGTCCGTGGTCGCGGCGCTTCTGATCCGCGCCATCGGCAAGCAGCTGACCTGCGTGCATGTGAATCACGGCCTGCTGCGCAAGGGCGAGCCGGAACAGGTCATCCGCGTGTTCCGCGATGAAATGGACGCCAATCTCATTTACGTGGACGCCACCGACCGCTTCCTGGACAAGCTCGCGGGCGTCACCGATCCCGAGCAGAAGAGAAAGATCATCGGCGCCGAGTTTATCGAGGTCTTCGCCGAGGAGGCCCGCAAGCTGGACGGCATCACCTTCCTGGGACAGGGCACCATCTGGCCCGACATCCTGGAGAGCGAGCACGGCATCAAGGCCCATCACAACGCCGGCGGTCTGCCGGAGGATCTGAACTTCGAGCTGGTGGAGCCGGTGCGCATCCTCTTCAAGGACGAGGTCCGCATGGTGGGCCGCGCCCTGGGTCTGCCGGAGAGCATGGTCAACCGCCAGCCCTTCCCCGGTCCCGGCCTGGGCGTCCGCTGCCCCGGCGCCATCACCCGCGACCGGCTGGAGGCCGTGCGCGAGGCCGACGCCATCCTGCGCGAGGAGTTTGCCGCCGCCGGTCTGGCCGGCAAGGTGTGGCAGTACTTCACCGTCGTCCCGGACTTCAAGTCCACCGGCATCCGCGACGGCAAGCGTACCTTTGA
Source organism: uncultured Eubacteriales bacterium (assembly GCA_900320465.1). GTDB lineage: Bacteria > Bacillota > Clostridia > Oscillospirales > Oscillospiraceae > Limivicinus. The sequence continues at coordinate 144 of ONSQ01000069.1, read as the reverse complement.
GTGGTGCGTCATCATCCGCGCCATCAACACCACCGACGCCATGAGCGCCACTGTCGAGGAGATCCCCTTCGCGCTGATGCACAAGCTGGTTGCGCGCATCACGGGCGAGGTCAAGGGCGTCAACCGCGTGCTCTACGACTTCAC
>ONSQ01000018.1 GCA_900320465.1 uncultured Eubacteriales bacterium | reverse complement strand
ACGCGGGCGCCGCAGCTCTCGATGAGCTTGGTGAAGTCGGGATCGTCGTTTTCCGAGCCGGCCAGAACGACCTTGCAGCGGAATTCCTTCTTCAGATCGGGCTGACGGGTCTTGAGCTCCTCGGCAGTCTCGCGCAGATACGGGAGGATCAGGTACTTCGGGCAGGCCAGCGTGACCAGCTGGATCACATGGAACTCATAACCGGTGATGGTCGGGTTGTCCAGCTTGCGGTACTCGCCGATCTCCTGCATCAGGCGGGAGACCTCGTTCTGCTGCTCAACGGCCTTGAGGATCGCCTCGTCGGAGACGTCGATGCCGAAGTTCTCGTGCAGCTTGCCCAGCACGTGGTAGCGCAGCTGCTCGGTGAAGTGATCGATGGAGATCTCGTTGCGCTTGAAGGGGACGTCGGTGAATTCGCAGAAGAAGTCGTCGTTGTCGATGATGCGCATGTCCTTGACGGACTCCAGGTGCTTCTGCTCCAGATGCTCCTGGAAACGGCAGGTGGCGGTGCAGGTTTCGGTCGCCATCTGGGCGTCGAGGAAGTTGAAGCCGCCCTCGAGCGCGCGCTCGAGCAGGCTTCGGGCATAATGGCAGACGCGGGCAGACATGTAGTAGGTGGCGATGTCCGGCGAGGTGCAGCGCGGCGCTCTGAGGCGGACGGAGAAGCAGCCGGGCAGGTCGAGAAGCACTTCAGGCATGAAGTAGCAGGTGTAGCCGATCGCCCGCTTGCCCTCGGCCTTGGCCTGGCGAACGAGCTCGTTATTGGCTTCCTGAAGAAGATTCTCAAAAAAGATGAGATGCTTTAGATCTTTCAACAGATAACCCCCCAAATTTTCGTTTTCTCATAACAGCACGCAAACCGGAAAAAATAATTGAATCCCCTCCACTTTTTCCGGCCACAATAGTGCCATTCTTAAGAATAATTTTAACAAAGTGTCATAGCTTTGTCAATTTCAATTCCAAAGCGCGGCTGTCAAAAATAAGGCCCCGCAATTGTGAATAATATCCGAAATTGCAGGGCCTTTGTTATACAATTCAACCGAATTTGTCTAAAAATGTGTTTGCTCAAACCAGGCGCGGATGGTGTCGGCTGGCGCGGAGGCGCTGCCCTGGATCATCTCGCTGCGGCCGCCGCCCCGACCGGATACGGCGGCGTTGATCGCTCTCGCCGCAGCGCGCAGATCCACGCTCCTGCTGCCGATGATATAGTGCCAGCCTGTCTCGTCGCTGCCCAGGAACAGGGCGGCCACGGCGCATTTTTCACTCAGCAGGTTCACCAGTTCCCTGGCCGCTGCGTCGGAGAGCAGCTCGTCGAAGACGCAGATGTTGCCCTCACTCGGCGCAAAGCCCTCGGCCAGGAGTCGGGCATAGCCCATGCTCAGGGCGCTTAATCGCTCCTTGCGCGCGCTCTCACTCTCCAGCAGCCGCTCAACCGCGGGTGTGATCTCGTCGCGCCTGGCACTCAGAAGGCCGGAAATGGCTGTCGCGCTCTGCTGCTTTCGGCGATAGTCGTCAAGGGCGTCCATGCCGCAGACGAGCGTCAGGCGCACGCCGCCCCGGTGCCGTTCGGCGGTGAGGAGCTTGATAAGGCCGATCTCGCCGGTGGCGCTGACGTGTGGCGCACAGCAGGCGCAGCGGTCCACGCCGGCGATCTCCACGATACGCACCGCGCCCTCCAGCTCTTTCTTGCTGCGGTATTGGAGCGCGGCAAGCTCCTCCGCACCCGGGAAGAAGGCGCGCACGGGCACGTTGGCGCGGACCACCAGGTTGGCCTCCTGCTCCACGGCGCTGAGCTCCTCCCAGCCAAGATCCTTGTCAAAATCGATGGTCATGCAGTCCGCGGCCATGTGAAAGCCCACGTTCTCCACGCCATACAGCCGGTGGGCGATGCCGGAGAAGACATGCTCGCCGCTGTGGTTCTGCATGCGGCGCAGCCGCTGCTCGGCATCCACGGCGCAGGGGTACAGCCCCGGCGCCAGGGCCCGCTCCGCCAGATGCCAGATCTCACCGCCCCGCTCGTGCACGTCCAGCACGCGAACGCCGCCGATGGTACCGGTATCGGCGCTCTGGCCGCCGCCCTCGGGGAAGAAGGCCGTGGCCGCCAGGCGCAGCTCGAAGCCGCGTTTGGTCTCGCAGCACTCCAGCACCTCGCCCTCAAAGCTAAACAGATGGCTGTCTCGGTAATACAGCTTTTCGGTCATGGGCTCCTCCTTTACAGCGAACGCATCACCGCGTCCGCAACGGCAAGACAAAGCTCCGCCGATCGGCCGACTTCTTTTGAAAACTCCTCGGCGCCGCCGGTGATGCCGTCGGAGACGGTCTTGATCACCAGGCAGGGCACGCCGGCGCGGTTAGCCGTGAGCACCACGCCCGCCGCCTCCATCTCGCAGATGTCGGCGCCGTAGCGCTCGTGCAGCGCGCGCTTGGCATCTGCGCCGGAGACGAACTTGTCCGCCGAGGCGCAGACCGCGCTCTTGAGCTCCGGGAACAGCTGTCTGGCCTTTTCCACCAGAGCCGGAGTCGTGGGGATGAACGGCGTGGGATAAGAGGCATAGCGCCCGGGCTCGCAGCTGTCCCAGGCGGAGGTGTCGAAGTCGTAGTGCACCACGCTTTCCACCACCACGGTGCGCGCCAGAGCCATTTCCTCCGTCAGACCGCCCACCACGCCGAAGTTCACGATGAGTTCGGCGCCGCAGACGGCGATGAGCAGCTCCGCAGCCGCGGCCGCGGCCAGCTCGCCCACTCCGGCGTTGACGACAAAGAGCCGATAGCCGTCGCCCTCATAGCGGTGAAGCTCAAAGCCGCCGACGGTATCGACTCCCGCGGCGCGGCCGTAACGGCTCAGCACCGCGTCCATTTCCACGGCGACCAGCATTCCGATGGTTTTCATGTTCCGTTCTCCTTCCAAAAAAGGCCGAGAGAGTCTCGGCCTTTGAAGTGGTTTCTGTATTTCAGATCACGCGCACGCGCAGCACCTCGGGCATGGCCAGGATCTGTTTGGCCGTGTCCTCCCCGATGGGCTGGGCCAGGTCCACGATGGTGTAGGCGTAGCCGCCGCGGGGCTTGTTGATCATGTGCTCGACGTTGATGTTCTTGTCGCTGATATAGTCCAGGATGCGGGTGATCATGCGGGGCACGTTGCGGTGGATGACGCACAGGCGGCACACGCCCATGCGGCTGAGAGACACATTGGGCAGGTTGACCGAGTTTCGAATATTGCCGTTGAGCAGATAATCATAGATCTGGTTGGCGCCCATGACGGCGCAGCGGTCCTCGCTCTCGGGGGTGCAGGCGCCCAGATGCGGCGTGACGATCACGTTTTCATGGCCGATGAGCGTCTCGTTGGGAAAGTCGGTCACATAGCGGGCCACCTTGCCGCTGTCCACGGCATCGAGCATGTCCTCGTCGCAGACCACCTCGGCCCGGGACTCGTTGATGATGCGGACGCCGTCCTTCATTTTGGCCAGCGTCTCAGCGCAGATCATATGGTGGGTCTCGTCGGTGTAGGGTACGTTGAGACTGATATAGTCGCTCTTCGCCAGCAGATCATCCAGCGACTCGGCCCGGATCACGTCGCGCGACAGGTTCCAGGCCGCGTCCACGCTCATGAAGGGGTCGTAGCCGTAGACCGTCATATCCAGCGATACGGCCAGGTTCGCCACCAGCGCGCCGGTGGCGCCCAGGCCGATGACGCCCATGGTCTTGCCCAGCAGCTCCGGGCCGCCGAAGGCGTTTTTGCCCTTCTCCACCAAGGTGGGGATCTTTTCGCCCTGATCCGCGATGGACTTGACCCACGCGATACTGCCCAGCACGTCGCGGGAGGCCATGATCAGCGTGCACATCTCCAGCTCCTTGACGGCTTCGGCATTGGCGCCTGGGCTGTTGAACACCACGATGCCCTGCTCGGCGCAGTCCTCGACGGGGATGTTGTTATAGCCCGCGCCGGCGCGCGCGATGCACAGAAGCTCGCTGTTGAAGCTGCTGCCGTGCAGATCCGCGCTGCGGATCAGAAGCGCCTGGGGGTTCTCCACGTCCGCGCCGACGGTGCAGCCGTGCTTTTGCAGGACCTCGACGCCCATGGGCGAGATGCTGTTCATGGTTTTGATCTTAAACATGTTCTTTTTCAAACTCCCTCATATAGGCTGCCAGCTTTGCCGCGCCGGCGACGGGCATGGCGTTGTAGAGCGAGGCGCGGATGCCGCCGGTGCTCTTGTGGCCCTTGACGTTCAGAAGTCCTCTCTCCGCCGCGCCGGAAACAAAAGCCGCGTCCAGCACCTTGTCGGCGGTGGAGAAGGTGACGTTCATAAAGCTGCGGTCCTCGCGCCGTGCGTGGGGACGGAACAGGCGGCTGTCGTCCAGCACGTCGTAGAGGAGCTTTGCGCGCTCCCGCTTGCGCTCGTCCATGGCTTCAACGCCCCCCTGCTCTCTCACCCAGTCCAGCACCAGCGAGAACAGATAGATACACCAGCAGGGCGGGGTGTTGAGCATGGAATCGGTGCGGATCATCGTGTCGTAGCGCAGGATATCCGGCGTGTAAGCCAGCGCCTTTCCGGCCAGATCCTTTCGCACGATCACCACCGTCAGGCCCGCGGGGGCCATGTTCTTCTGGGCCCCGGCGTAGACCAGCGCGTAGTTTGCAAAATCCACCGGACGGGTCAGAATGTCCGAGGACATATCGCACACCAGCGGGCAGGCCGCGTCGGGCACATACTGCCACTCGGTGCCGTAGATGGTGTTGTTGGCACAGTAATAGAAATACTTCGCACCGTCGCTGAAGGAAAGCTCCTCCTGCGCCGGGATGCGGTCATGGCCGGTGTCGGAGGTGTCCGCGGCGATATGGACCGTGCCGTATTTCTCCGCTTCCCGGGCGGCGATACCGGAAAAACGCCCGGTGACGGCGTAGTCCGCCGTGCCGCCGGCGAGCAGGTTCATGGGGATGGCGGCAAACTGCAGCGTGGCGCCGCCCTGCAGCAGCAGGATCTCATGGCTGTCGGGGATCTGCAGCAGTTCTCTGAAGGAGGCCTTGGCGGTGTCGAAGATCTCCTGAAAGGCGGCGGAGCGATGGCTCATCTCCATGACGGACATGCCGCTGCCCCTATAGTTCAGCATCTCGCCGGCTGCGCGCTCCAGCACGCGCTGCGGCAGGACGGAGGGTCCCGCGGCGAAGTTGAAAACCTCTTCTCTGTTCACGCTAAAGCCTTCTTTCCCCGTAGCAGTTTTCATCTTATCTTATCATTTTCCCGGGGAGGGGTCAAACGGTAAAACCCACAAGCTCACCGTTCGAAACGCCGGTTATTTTGACGGTTTTGACCTGTCCGTGCAGCTGCGGCTCTCCCACGCGGACCAGCAGGTAGTTTTCGCTGTGGCCCACGGAGCCCTCGCCCTCGCCGCTCTCAAAGAGCACCGTCAGCTCACGCCCCACCTGGGAGGCCAGGTAGCGCTCGCGCATCTGTTCGGCCAGAGCCGAGACTTCTGCGGCGCGGCGGCTTTTGACGGCGGCGGTGCACTGGTCCGGCATGGCGTCGGCCCTGGTGCCGGGGCGGCGGGAATAGGGAAAGACGTGCATGTCGGCAAAGCCGCACTTTTCCACGAAGGCCAGGGTCTGGGCCTGGTCTTCCTCGGTCTCGCCCGGGAAGCCGGTGATCAGGTCGGTGGTCAGCGCGCAGCCGGGGAAGGCGCGGCGCAGCCGCTCGGTCACGGCGAAGAAGGCCGCGGTGTCATACTTGCGGTTCATGGCCTTGAGAGTCTTGTCGCAGCCCGACTGGAGCGACAGGTGGAAATGGGGGCAGATCTTGCCGCTTCCGGCAAGCTTGGCGCAGAAGTCGTCGGTGATGACCGTGGGCTCCAGCGAGCCCAGGCGGATGCGCATCGGTCCCGACACCTCCGCCACCGCGCACACCAGATCAGCCAGACCCGGCTTTCCGGGCAGATCCACGCCGTAGGAGGCCACCTCGATCCCGGTGAGCACCAGCTCGCGGTAGCCCTCTTCGGCCAGGCGCGCGGTTTCCCGCCGGGCTGACTCGATGGGCAGCGAGCGCAGGCGCCCGCGGGTGTAGGGGATGATGCAGTAGCTGCAAAAATTGACGCAGCCGTCCTGGATCTTCAGCATGGCCCGCGTCCGTCCGCCCAGGGCGCCGGCGCGCAGCTCCTCGAAAATGCGGCGCTCGAAGGGCTTGTCGATATAGACGCTCTCCTCCCCTTCCGCCACGGCCTTTTCCACGGCCTCGACGAAGCCGGTCCGGTCGGCGGCGCCGAAAACCACCGCGGCGCCCAGCTCGCGGACGGTCTCGGGCTCCAGCTGGGAATAGCAGCCGCAGACGGCGATCACTGCGCCGGGGTGTTCCTCGGCCAGACGGCGGATTGTCTGGCGGGTCTTGCGGCCGCTCTCGGCCGTGACAGCACAGGAATTGACGATCACGGCGTCGGCCCGCTCGCCGGCCGTCGCCTCGCGATGGCCATGGGCGCGCAGCAGCGCCTCCATGGCCTGGGTTTCATACTGGTTGACCTTGCAGCCGAGAGTGGCTATAATATAGTTCATCTTTACTCTCTCCAAAGGATAGAAATTGACATGGAACATTATCTGGATAACGCGGCGACCACCCGGGTCTGCCCCGAGGCGGCCCAGGCCGCGCTGTATGCCATGACGGAGGGCTACGGCAATCCCAGCTCCACCCACACCAAGGGGCGTCAGGCCGCCCGGCTCCTCTCCCACGCCCGCGAGCAGGTTGCCGCGGCGCTGGGCTGCGAGGCGCAGGAGCTGGTGTTCACCTCCTGCGGCTCCGAGAGCGACAACTGGGCCATCCTCGGCGGGGCGGAGGCCAACCGCCGCGTGGGCGGACATATCATTTCCTCCGCCGTGGAGCACGACGCCGTGCGCAAATCGCTCGATGAGCTGGAGCGCCGGGGCTTCACTGTCACACGCCTGCGGCCGGACGCCAGCGGCGCCATCCGTGTCGAGGACGTCCGCGATGCCCTGCGGGAGGACACGGCCCTTGTCACGCTGATGCTGGTCAACAACGAGACCGGCGGCGTGACCGATATCGCCGCGATCGCGCGCGAGCTGCGCCTGCGCTCCTCGCACGCGCTGCTGCACACCGACGCGGTGCAGGGCTTTTTGAAGGTCCCCTTCTCGGCCAGAACGCTGGGAGCCGATCTCATCAGCATCAGCGGCCACAAGATCCACGCGCCCAAAGGCGTGGGGGCCCTGTACATCCGCAGGGGACTGCGGCTGCGGCCCTTCATCGCGGGCGGCGGCCAGGAGAACGGCCGACGCGCGGGCACCGAAGCGGTGAGCCAGATCTGCGCCTTCGGCGAGGCCGCCGAGCTTGGCGCGCGTGCAGCCAAAGACAGCCAGGCGCGCATGGCCGCGCTCAAGGCCTCGATCGTGGAAAAGCTCTCCGCCGCGCTCCCCGACGTGTTGTTTGTGGACAGCGCGGCCCCGCATATCTTAAGTCTCTCGCTGCCGGGGTACCGGAGCGAGGTACTGATGAACGTACTGGAATCCAAAGAGATCTATGTATCAAAAAGCTCCGCCTGCAAAAAAGGCGGGCGGAGTCACGTGCTGGAGGCCATGGGGCTGGACACGCGGCGTATCGACGGCGCGCTGCGCATAGGGCTGAGCCGGTATACCACCGAGGAGGATATCGACGCCCTGTGCGCCGCCCTCATCGAAGCCCACGGCACCCTGGCCCATCGCTGAGAAATCTTACAACCGCGGCGGAATCGCTCCGCCGCGGTTTTTTTATCATATCATGTATCCGCTTCTTTTTTCGGCGGGAGAATATCCTCGCCGTCGTCGTCGATCTCCGTCTTTTTTACGGGCAGACGGGTGACGGGATCAATGTGATCCAGATCGGAGTAGGCAGCCGGCTCCACGGGCAGGCTGCGCTTTTTCAGCTTTTTCTCCACCAGGCTTGTGATGCCCGTGTAAATCACCACGAACACCGGCACGCCCAGCAGCATGCCCCAGAAGCCGAACAGACCGGCGCCCAGGATGATGGAGAACATGACCCAGAAGCCGTTGATGCCGATGGAGCTGCCCAGGATCTTCGGGCCGATGATGTTGCCGTCGATCTGCTGGAGCACCACGATGAAGATCACAAAGATCAGGCACTTGAGCGGATCGACCAGCAGGATGATGAAAGCGCTGGGAATCGCGCCGATCAGCGGGCCGAAGAACGGGATGATGTTGGTCACGCCGATGATCACGCTGACCAGCAGGGTGTAGGGCATTTTCAGGATCGCGCAGACGATGTAGCAGATCAGGCCGATGATGGCCGAATCCAGCAGCTTGCCGTTGATGAAGCCCATGAAGGTCTTGTCGGTAAAGCGGATGGCGTCGCGCAGCTTTTCGGCGTGCTCCACGCCCAGCACACAGTAGCTCAGACGTTTGGCGTGGGCGGCGGCGCTCTCGCGGTTGCTCAGCAGGTAGACCGACACGATCACGCCGATGACGATGTTGTAGACCGCGCGAACAAAGTAGTACACGCCGGCGGTCAGGTTGGTGACAAAGCTGCCCAGACCGGGCAGGATCGTGTCGCGGACCCAGCCGAAGAGGTTGGTGTTGATTTCTTCCAGCTTGTCGGTGGCGAAATTCTGCAGCTCCGGATAGTTGGTCAGCATGCCCTGGACCCACTCACTGATCTTGGTGATGTAGGTGGAGCTGTTGTTGACGATGGTCTCGATGCTGGCATACAGCTGAGGAATGATGAGGTAAACCAAAGCCGTGATCACGGCCAGGAACACCACGATGGAGACCAGGACGCTCAGCGCGCGGGCCAGTTTGGGCGAGCCCGTCTTTTTCTTGCCCGACAGGTTCACCGTCAGGGGCATGAACACGTTTTTATACAGCGTCTTATACAGCGGCGTGAGCAGATAGGTGATAACCAGGCCCCAGATAAAGGGGCTGAGGATCCGGCCCAGTCCGCCCAGCGCCTTGCCCAGACGCGGCAGGTACGCGACAGCCGTGTAAAACACGATGCAGGCCGCGATGACGCAAAAAGCCGTCGCGCCCCAGTAAAAATACTTTTTGTCCCAGTTGAACAGCCGTCTCATAGCTCCGCGCTCCTTTCAAGACAACTCATTTTACTATCCCCATGGGGACGCGTCAAGGCGTTTTTGTGAATTTTTATCAGCAGCAAAAGCGTTATGTAAACTTGACAATCCATTTGAAAATGGATATTCAGTTTTTATACTGTGGAAAAAGCTGTTGAAAATGTTGAAAAGTATTGCGTTCACAGATTTTTCACACAGCTCGCCTGATGCATATTCAACCCGTCCATTTGTCGAATTATACATAATGCTGTCAACCGTGCATGCCTCGCAGGGACGTTTGCATAAGCATGAACGAGGTGACGGGACATGAAACGCTTCTTTTTACTCTTTTTACTGCTCGCCCTGCTGCCGCGCGCGCCGGCATGCGCCGAGCCGCTGCGGGACGGCGATCTGAAAATCGCGGCGGATCACGCCGTGCTGATGGAGAGCAAAACCGGCGAGCTGCTGTATGAAAAGGCCGCCCACGAGCGGGTGCTGCCCGCCAGCGTGACCAAGGTGATGACGCTGCTGCTGATCGTGGAGGACATTGAAAGCGGCAGGCTGAAGACCGACGACGTGGTCACGGCCAGCGAGCGCGCCGCCTCCTTCGGCGGCAGCTGCGTGTATCTGGAGGAGGGCGAGCGCATGAGCGTGGACGAGATGCTCAAATGCATCGCCGTGGTCTCGGCCAACGACTGCGCCGTGGCCATGGCCGAGCATCTGTGCGGCAGCGAGGAGGTGTTCGTCGAGCGCATGAACCGCCGCGCCGCCGAGCTTGGGCTTGCCGACACGCACTTTACCAACTGCACGGGCCTGTTTGAGGACGATGATCACTACACCAGCGCCTACGACGTGGCGGTAATGGCCCGGGAGCTGATCGGTCACGAGCTTATCAAGCGCTACACCACCATCTGGATGGACACGATCCGCGGCGGCAGCTTTCAGCTGAGCAACACCAACAAGCTGGTATACTGGTATCCGGGCTGCACGGGGCTGAAAACCGGCTACACCTCGAAGGCCATGTACTGTCTGGCCGCCACGGCCGAGCGGGAGGGCGTGGAGTACATCGCCGTGATCATGCACGGCGCGTCCATCGAGGAGCGCAACGCCGACGCCAAGGCCCTGCTGAACTACGCCTTTGCCAATTACAGTCTGGTGGAGCTGCCGGACGCCTCGACCCTGCCCCGGGCGGAGGTGGCCTGGGGGAAGGCCGAGAGTCTCGCCCTGCGGCCAGGCACGGCGCAGCGGTATCTGCTCACGGCCAAGGGCGGCGAGGACTGCGACTTTTCCTGTCATTTGCGTCCGGACATCACCGCCCCGGTGAGCGAGGGCGAGGTGATGGGCGAAATGATCGTCACGCGAAGCGCAGAGGAGCTTGCGCGCCTTCCCCTTCTCGCCGCCGAGAGCGTGGAGCGCATCGGCTTTTCGGGGATCTTTCTGAAGCTGCTGGGCAGTCTGGCAGGTTTATAATTCGCCTTGCATTCCGGCGGGATTGATGTATAATATAGCTGTTACGTCCCTACTAAAGAAAATACAGGAGGCTTTCTTATGATAAAAGTTGACCTTTCCGGCGCATCCGCCTTTTTCACCGCCGCCGGCCCGGATTACGCCGCCGCGCAGCGCGCTCACGAGACGCTCAAGGCCGGCAGCGGCCTGGGCAATGATTTCATCGGCTGGCTGGAGCTGCCGAAGCGCATCCGCGATGGCGAGCTGGACCGCATCGTCAAGGCGGCCGAGAAGATCCGCGCCCGCTCCCAGGCTCTGGTGGTCATCGGCATCGGCGGCTCATATCTGGGCGCCCGCGGCGCCATCGAACTGCTGCGTCCCATCCCCGGCGAGAACGACCCCCAGGTCTTCTTCGTGGGCAACGGGCTGAGCGCCGACTATCTGTGCGACGTGCTCGCGCGCCTGGGCGACAAGGACTTTGACGTGAACGTCATCTCCAAGTCCGGCACCACGCTGGAGCCCGCGGTCTCCTTCCGCATCTTCCGCGAGCTGCTGGAGAAGAAATACGGCAAGGACGCCGACGAACATATCTTCGCCACCACCGACGCCAGGCGCGGCGCCCTGAAGGGCCTTGCCGATGCACGCGGCTGGGAGAGCTTTGTGGTCCCCGACGACGTGGGCGGCCGCTTCAGCGTGCTCTCCGCGGTGGGTCTGCTGCCCATGGCCGTGGCCGGCATCGACGTGTGCACGGTCATCGACGCCGCCATCGAGGAGATGGAGGCCCTGGCCGACGAGAGCGAGAACAACCCCGCCTGGCAGTATGCCGCCGCCCGCCAGAACCTGTACAACAAGGGCTACGGCGTGGAGATTCTGGGCTGCTACGAGCCCAGCTTCCGCTTCATGGCCGAGTGGTGGAAGCAGCTCTACGGCGAGAGCGAGGGCAAGGATCTCAAGGGCATCTTCCCCGCCAGCGTGGAATACACCGCCGACCTGCACTCCATGGGCCAGTTCATCCAGGAGGGCCAGCGCTGCCTGATGGAGAGCGTGGTACGCTTCACCCAGGCCCGCAGCGCCTATGAGGTCCCCTTTGATGAGGCCAACGGCGACGGACTCAACTACATCGCCGGTCGCGATCTGAACGAGGTCTGCCGCATCGCGGCCGACGCCGTGAAGGAGGCTCACATCTCCGGCGGCGTGCCCAACATCGTGATCGAGTGCCCCGCGCGCGACGAGAAGGGCTTTGCCGCGCTGGTCTGCTTCTTTGAGGTGGCCTGCGCCCTGTCCGGCTACATGTCCGGCGTCAACCCCTTCAACCAGCCGGGCGTGGAGGCCTATAAGAAGAACATGTTCCGCATGCTGGGCAAGCCGGGTGCGGTCTGATCGGAGGCACATGTCCAAGCTGAAAAAAACCGCCGGGGCCCTGGCCTCGGTGGCGGATATGATCGGAAAGAAAAAGGTCGCCGTTTACGCGGCGGCCTCCGATTATTTTCTGTTCATGTCCCTGGTTCCCATTCTGATGCTGCTGGTGAGTCTTGTCCGCTATCTCCCCTTCTCCCAGGCGGATGTGCTGGGGCTCTTCGCCGACGCGGTGCCGGTCTCGGTGTACAACATCATCTCCTCCATCGTGGGCAGCATCTACCGCAGCGGCAGCGGCGTGGTCACGGTGTCGATCCTGCTGACGCTCTTCTCGGCCTCCGGCGCCATGCGCGCCATCATGAAGGGTCTCGACGCGGTTTACGAGGTGCAGCGGCGGGAGAACGTTGTGGTCTTCTTCGCGCGGGCCTGTGTGTACATGCTCATTCTGGTGGTGATGATCGCGCTGAGCCTGCTGGTGATGGTCTACGGGGGCGTGATCGTGACCTATTTTTATGAGCTGCTGCCCCGCAACAGCTTTGTGGAACGGCTGTTCTCGCTGACCAAGTATATGCGTTTCGCGCTGGTGCTGGCCATCCTGACGCTGCTGTTTCTGCTGCTGTACCGCTGGGTCCCCGCCGGGCGCCACCCGCTGGGCTGCCAGTGGCCGGGGGCGCTGTTCTGCGCGCTGGCCTGGGCCGTGTTCTCCTGGGTATTCTCGCTGTATGTGGCCATCTCCGACAAATTCGGCGCCTACGGCTACATCGGCACGATCATGGTGGCCATGATGTGGATGTACTACTGTCTGACCTTCCTGCTGATCGGCGGCTGCATCAACGCCGTGGTGGAACAAAGGCACAGTAAAAAGAGCTTCCCCGAAGCGGACGAAAACTGATCTCTGCCTATCCTGACGGCTGCGCATGGCGCAGCCGCCTTTCTTTTCAATTCTTAAGAATGCCCCGGCCGACTTGACGTCTCGCCGGGGCTGTGCTATAAGTGTATTAGTTCAATTAATACAGTTCGAGGATGTGAGGGCCATGATTGCCATTGATTACCGCGACACACGGCCGATCTACGAGCAGGTGCGCGATTCGCTGCGGGATCTGATCGTGACGGGCGTGATCGCCGCGGGCGAAAAGGTCCCCTCGGTGCGGGAGCTGGCCGCCGCGCTGGCCATCAACCCCAACACGATCCAGCGAGCCTATCGGGAGCTGGAGAGTGAGGGCTATCTGTGCACCGTGCCGGGCAAGGGCAGCTTTGCCTGCGAAAGCGACAGCGCCCGCCTGGCGCGCAGACAGGAGCTGAGCGGGCGCTTCCGCGCGCTGGCGAAGGAGCTGCGCGCGCTGGGCATGACGGAGGAGGACATGATGGAGTTGATCCGGGGAGGCGAGGACATATGAGTGAGCAGATGCTGCAGACCGTGGCGCTGACCAAGCGCTTCGGCGGCTTTACGGCGCTGGACGCGCTGGACCTGAACGTGCCGCGCGGCGCGGTCTACGGGCTGGTGGGCCCCAACGGGGCGGGCAAAACCACGGTGATCCGCCATCTGGCGGGGATCTGCCGACAGGATGCGGGCGAGGTGCTGGTGGCCGGGGAGCCGGTATTTGAAAACCCCGCCGTCAAGGCGCGCATTGCCACCATCCAGGACGAGCTGGCCTTTCTGGCCTCCGACACGATCGAGACCCTCGCGCGCTTCTATGCCTCGGTCTCGCCCCGCTTTTCCCGGGAGCGCTTCGAGTCGCTGCGCGGCGCCTTTGCCCTGGACAGCCGACGCCCCATGCGGCGGCTGAGCAAGGGCATGCAGAAGCAGGCCGCCTTCTGGCTGGCGCTGAGCCAGTGTCCGGAGGTGCTGATTCTGGACGAGCCGGTGGACGGCCTGGACCCGATCATGCGCCGGGAGGTGTGGAAGCTGATCCTGGACGATGTGGCCGCCAACGGCACCACGGTGCTGGTCTCGTCCCACAACCTGCGGGAGCTTGAGGACGTCTGCGACCACGTGGGCATCCTCAAGGGCGGAAAGATGCTGCTGGAGCGCACGCTCAGCGAGCTGCAGGACAACGTGGTGAAGATCCAGCTGGCCTACGCCGACGGCGGCGAGCTGCCGCCGGGGCTGGAGATCCTGCACGAGAGCAGCATGGGCCGTCTGCGCCAGCTGATCCTGCGGGGCAGAAGCGAGGAGCTGCGCGGGCGCATCGCCGCAACGCAGCCGCTGTTTCTCGACGTGCTGCCGCTTTCGCTGGAGGAAATCTTTATTTATGAGCTGGGAGGTGTGGGAAATGAGCTTACGGACATGGTGCTTTAATCGCGGCATTGCGCGCTCGCTGCTGCGGCGCTTCTGGCTGCTGTGGGCGGCGTACTTTGCCGTGTTGCTGTTCATCTTTCCCGTGATGCTCATGAGCCGCGTCCACGGGATCTATGACAGAGACCTGTATTTCAACTATACCGCGCTCAACACGGTGCAGCCCTGCGTGATGGTCACGGTGGCGGCGGCGCTGCTGTCGGTGATGGCGGCCTTTGGCTGGCTGTACAGCCCCCGGCAGAGCAATCTGATGGCCTCGCTGCCCATTTCGCGGCCCTCGCTGTTTCTGACCTCCGCGGCCGTGTCGCTGGGGATGTGCCTGGGCGCCATCCTGCTGACGGCGCTGCTGACCCTGTCAGTCGCCGTGCCCACCGGGCAGGTGCAGGCCTGGGCCGTGGGACAGTGGCTGCTGACGGTGTCGCTGGCCTGCGTGGGCTATTTCGGCTTTGCGCTCTTCTGCGCCATGCTGACGGGCAACCTGGTGGTGCTGCCGGTGCTGTTCGTGCTCCTGGGCTGCGGCGTGGTGGTAGCGGAGAGCTGCATGCGTCATCTGATGGGCTACTTCATCTTCGGCATGCCGGTGGCAGCGGAAAAGCTGGTCGCTTTCTCTCCCCTGGCCGCGATCCTCACCGGTTTTCGGGTCGCGGGGGTCACCGACGAGCTGGGCGTGGCTGTGCCCGACAGCTACGTGCTCTCCGGCGGCGGTCTGATGGCGGCCTATGCGCTGTGCGGACTGGTGCTGGGCGCGCTGGCGCTGCTGCTGTTCCGGCGGCGGGCCATGGAGCGCGCCGGCGATACGGTGGCCTTTGATCTGCTCCGTCCCCTGTTCCGGCTGTGTATGGCGCTGGGCTGCGCGCTGGTGCTGCCCTCGGCGGTCTTCAACTGGCTGTTCAACCACACCGTATTCGGCACCGCCGCGGCGGTACTGCTCGCCGTGCTGAGCTGTCTGGGGGCCTTCGCGGGCTGGTACGCCGCCGAGATGATCATGCACAAGACGCTGAACGTATTCTTCCGGGACTGGAAGAGACTGTCGCTGCTGTGCGCCGCGATCCTGTTGTTCTTCGCCGCGGGCGAGAGCGACCTGCTCGGCTTTGAGCGGCACGTCCCCTCCCCCGACGAGATCGAGAGCGTCACCTTCAACGGTCTGAGTCTCACCGAGGAGGACAATCTTGCGCGCATGTGCACGCTGCACGAGAGCATCGTCTCGCACAAGGCCGTCCACGAGCACGCCGCCCAGGGCGAATCCTTTGTTTTCAGCTATCAGCTCAAGAACGGCGGCACCCTGATGCGCAGCTACCGTCTGGCCCTCACGCGCGACGAGGTGCTGGATCCCCGCTCGGATCTCAACGGCGTGAACGCCCTGTTCCGCACCCGGGAGGCTCTCGAGCTGCTGACCCTGCGAAACTTCCCGCTCGACGACGTCCGGATCACCGGCGGCATGATCGAGGCGCAGACCGCCGAGCGGCACGAGAGCATCGCCCTCTCCGCCGAGGAGGCCGAGGCCCTGCTGCGCGAGGCTGTGCTGCCGGATCTGGAGGAGGGCTGCCTTGACGCGCAATACCGCTATTACTGGCCCGATCTGGACTATTACACCCACGGCAGCCTCGTGAATCTGTATTTCAACGCGGTGTCGAAGAGCGCGCCGGACAAGCAGTATATGGGCGTTGCCGTGCCGGAGAATTATTACCTGGGCGTGGCTGTGAGGACCGACTCGCGTTGTACCGTGCCTTATCTGCGCGAGCACTACGGCATCGAAGTCCTCCCCAACGGCGTGATCAACCCGCCGGGAGAATACGATCTGCTCTATGGGCTGGAATTTGATTACGATTCGTAATCAAATATACGGGTCAAGCAAAAAGGACGATTCCTGATTGGAATCGTCCTTTTTGTTGTTTCGGAAAGACTCAGCCGACGATCGCGGAGCGGTCAAGCTCCCGCAGGCCGGCGCGGTGCAGGCTGACGACGCCGCAAAGCAGCAGCGCCTGGCCCAGGGTATTGACTCCCTGCTCGATCCAGTTCATGGCCGCCGAGCTTCCGTCCCGCGAGGCGAGATACCCCATGGCCATATAGCACAGGAAGGTGAGGACAAAGAGGACGATCAGTCCCTTTTTCTTCATCCTCGCGGCCACGATGCCCAGCGACGCGCACATGGCGCCCAGGCCCGCGACCATCATGGCGATGAACACAAAGGTCCCGGCGAAGACCGGCGGCGCCACGGCCAGCGCGGCGGAGCAGCGAGAGGTCAGCATCAGGATCAGCCCGAAGCCCGTCAGCAGCAGGCCGATGGACTGCACCGGCAGGAACATGGTGTTGAGCACGTGGAAATCGCACAGGTTCATGGCGTACAGGAGCTTCCACAGCGCCTTGAGAAAGCCCGCCAGAAAAACGTCCACACAGCCCGCGGCGAAGCAGGCGTAGGCGTGTTTGGGCATCTTGTTGTACAGATCGCGCTGCATCAGCACCGCCGCCACGGCGAAGAGCGCCACCGGAACGAAGTCCGCCAGCGCCATCGGCACGGAGAATTCGTACATGCTCTCAGCCCTTGCCTTTCTCCTTGGCGCGCTTGTCGTTGATGATCTTCATCTCCACGGCCGTGACCTCGGTGACGCCGTGCTCCTTGGCCCATGCCACGCAGCCCTTGAGGACCGTGGGCAGGAAGATACGCGGCACATTGAGCAGCATCTCCAGAGCGTCGTCGGTGAAGTGGACGTCGGGGTCGGTGCGGTCGGCGGCGTAGCGCACGCTGGAGAGCGTGGCGTTGCGGATCGGCAGCAGCTCCGGCACCAGACGCGGGGTCTTGGCGAACCAGAAGTTCTTGCTGTCGCGGTAGCCGTGGCAGATCAGCACGTTGGGCCACAGGCGGCCCTTGACGCCGTTGATGATGTTGTCATAGAATTTGGGCTTCATCAGCACCTTGTCGATGCGCAGGATAAAGTGGGCGCCGTACTGGCTGGTGATCCCGTTGAAGTTTTTATAGGGAGGCGGGTAGCAGCCGTCCACAAGCTGGCGGCCGATATCCTCATCGGCGTTCTCCAGTTCGCTGACCCAGGTGCACTCGAAGACCTGATAAGCCTCGGCCACCACCTTCGGGCGCGGCGTGGAGGGATCGGCGGCGATGCACAGACCGTCCTCCAGCGTGAAGCCGAAGTTCTTCATCTTCTCGGCCGGGGTGTCGCCTGGCCAGCCCTGGGCGACGATCTTCTTGTGATAGCCGCGGCCCTCGGGCATGAAGTTGATGGCCACCTGCTTGCGGCCGGCCAGCAGGTGCTGGGCGGTGTTGGAGGAGTTGCGCGCCTCCAGGATCATGGCGTAGTAGCCCTTGCCCGCGATGTAGTACGGGAAGCACAGGGAGTACGAGCCGACGGAGGTGCTGCCGTCCTCGGCCAGGGTCGAGAGCATGACGGTGGGCATCGGGATGTACGAGCTGGTCTGGTAGAAGTTGTCTACGATTCTGAGGTCTTTGAAGCTGCTCATGGGAAACCACTCCTTGTCTGTTTTTCATAAGAATATGTCCGCTGCGCGGCCTATTTCTGGACGGTATTATAAAACTTCTGCCAGGGATTGTCAACGCCGCCGGACGGACCGTATCGCTTTACAGGCCGCCCGGCTTTTGTTATAATGAGTTTACATTCAAAAAAAGAGAGGGTATTCCCATGAAGAAAATCCCGCTGGGCTCGACCGGCTTGACGGTCACCAAGACCGCCATGGGCTGTCTGCCGGTGCAGCGCTGCAATCTGGACGACGGCGTGGAGCTGATCCGCGCGGCCTTTGAGGGCGGCATCACCTATTTTGACACGGCCAACGCCTATACCGACAGCGAGGAAAAGCTCGGTCTGGCGCTGCACGACGTGCGCGAGCAGGTGGTGATTTCCACCAAGAGCCAGGCCCGCGACCGCGCCGGTGTGCTGGCGCATATCGAAAACAGTCTGAAGATGCTGCGGACCGACCACATCGACCTGTTCCAGTTCCACAATGTGCCCGAGCTGCCGGACCCCAACGACCCCGAGGGCGCCTTTGCCGGCGCGCTGGAGGCAAAGCGCCGCGGCTGGATCGATCACATCGGCGTGACCACCCACCGCATCGGCGTGGCGGAGGCGTGCATTGAATCGGGCCTGTTTGAGACGCTGCAGTTCCCCTTCAGCTACATTTCGTCCGAGCGCGATCTGGCTCTGGCGGGCAAGTGCGCCGAAAAGGGCATGGGCTATATCGCGATGAAGGGTCTTGCCGGCGGGCTTCTGACCAACGCGCGGGCCTGCTACGCCTTTATGAAGGGCTATGACAACGTGGTTCCCATCTGGGGCATCCAGCGCAAAGAGGAGCTTGCCCAGTGGCTCTCTCTTTCCAAGGAGGACCCGGACATGGACGATGAGCTTGCGGCCTTCATCAAGGCCGAGCGTCAGGAGCTGTCCGGCAGCTTCTGCCGCAGCTGCGGCTACTGCATGCCCTGTCCCGTGGGAATCGAGATCCGCAACTGCGCCCGCATGAACATGCTGCTGCGCCGCTCCCCCTGGCAGCAGTACATGACGCCGCAGTGGCAGGAGAAGATGAACAAGATCGAGGACTGTCTGGAGTGCCGCCGCTGTGCCTCCCGCTGCCCCTATCAGCTGGACACGCCCAATCTGCTCAAATACATGCTCAAGGATTACCGGCAATTCTACGAAGAACATAAAGATCAACTGTAAAGGAGAAAACATGAAAGTACTCGTACTCAACGGCAGCCCCCACGTGCGCGGCTGCACCGCCCGCGCGCTGGCAGAAGTGATCGCCGCCCTCAACGCCGAGGGCGTGGAGACCGAACTCATCCAGGTGGGCAGCGCCAAAATCAGCGGCTGTCTGGGCTGCGGCTACTGCCACAAGAACGGCAAATGCGTGCAGAACGATCTGGTCAACGAGACGGCTAAAAAGCTTGCCGAGGCCGACGGCCTTGTGATCGGCAGCCCCGTCTACTACGCCTCCCCCAACGGAACGCTGTTGTCTTTTCTGGACCGGCTCTTCTACAGCGCCGACTATTCGATGCACATGAAGGTGGGCGCCGCTGTCGTCAGCTGCCGCCGCGGCGGGGCCTCGGCCTCCTTCGACGTGCTCAACAAGTATTTCACCATCAGCGGCATGCCCGTGGCGGGCTCCACCTACTGGAACAGCGTCCACGGCTTTGGCGCCGCGGATGTGGAGAAGGATCTGGAGGGCCTGCAGACCATGCGCAATCTGGGCCGCAACATGGCCTTTCTGATCCGCGCCATCGCCGCGGAAAAAGAGCGGTCCGGCCTGCCGGAAGCCGAGCACAGCTTTTTCACCAGCTTCCCGGACGGAAAGTGAGGACGCAATGGAAGAAAGAGATTTTCGAGTCGGCGACATCGTGCGCCATTTCAAGCGTGAGACCGTGGATGAAACGACCGACATGTATCTGTACATGATCGTGGGCGTGGCCACTCACAGCGAGACCGGCGAGCAGATGATGGTCTACTCCCCTCTCTACGGCGAGGGCGGCCTGTTCGTCCGCCCGCTGGACCTGTTCCTCAGCGAGGTCGACCACGAAAAATACCCCGCCATCCACCAGAAGTACCGCTTCGAGCTGGTGGAAAGAGCAGAACCCTAACAACCTTTCGGCCTCCCTTTCCGGGGAGGCCGTTTTTGTTTTCGGGGCCGATTTCAAGAGATAATAATTGATGTTTCGGCGCTCTTGTGGTATGCTTTTTAAGATACAGGAGTGTGATTTTTTTTGAGAATGAGAAGAAAGCCCAACCTGGACGCGCGGCTGGAAAAGTGCGCGGACGTGTTGGTGGAAACCCCCGAGGACTACCGCGGCCGCTGGAAGGAAAGCTTCGGCGCTTTTTCGTCGCTGCATGTGGAGCTGGGCTGTGGCAAGGGCCGCTTCACGGCGGACTGCGCCGCGGCATATCCCGACGCGCTGCTGCTGGCCATCGAGCGGGTCCCCAGCGCTCTGGTCATGGCCATGGAGCTGGCCAGAGCCCGCGGCCTTTCCAACGTCCGCTTTGTACTGGGCGACGTGGGCGTGCTGGACACGATCCTCGCCCCCAGCGAGGTGGAGACGATTTATTTGAATTTCCCCGACCCCTGGCCCAAGAGCCGGGACGCCAAGCTGCGTCTGACCGCGCCGAACTTTCTGCGCCGCTATGCCCTGGCGCTGAGCCCGGGCGGCGAGCTGCAGTTCAAAACCGACAACACGCCCCTCTTCGACTGGTCGGCCGAGCAGTTTGCCGCCGAGGGCTGGACCCTGGACGAGCTGACCCACGACCTGCACGAGCACGGCATCACCGGCATTCTGACCGGGTATGAGGTCAAATTCATCGAGGAGGGGCTGAAGATCAACCGGCTTGTGGCCCGGCGCACGGCGGATACCAAGACGCTGCTCGCCGGAGAGCTGCCGCGGCTGCGCAACGCCTCGCTGTGCGACGCGCGAGGCTATGAGGAGAGCATGGAGACTCACGCCAGGATGGAGGGCGGTCAATGAGATTTATTTCCTGGAACGTTAACGGCCTTCGCGCCGCGCGCACCAAGGGCTTCGACGACATTTTCCTGGCCCTGTCGCCGGACTTCTTCTGTCTGCAGGAGACCAAGATTCAGCCCGGCCAGGTGGAGATCGCCTTCGACGGCTATGAGAGCTACTGGTGCTATGCCGAGAAAAAGGGTTATTCCGGCACCGCGATCTTCACGCGCCATACGCCCCTGTCCGTCAGCTGCAACATCGGCGTGGAGGAGCACAGCCATGAAGGCCGCGCCGTCACGCTGGAATACGCCGACTTTTATCTGGTATGCGTCTATACCCCCAACGCCCAGGACGGCCTGAAGCGCATCGACTACCGCATGTCCTGGGAGGATGCCTTCCGGGATTATCTGCTCTCCCTGGACGCAATCAAGCCTGTGATCGTCTGCGGCGACATGAATGTGGCCCACGAGGAGATCGATCTGAAGAACCCCAGGACCAACATCGGCAACGCCGGCTTCTCCTATGAGGAGCGCGGCAAGTTCACCGAGCTTCTGGAAAGCGGCTTTACCGATACCTTCCGCTATCTCTATCCCGACCGGCGCGACGCCTACTCCTGGTGGAGCTACCGCGCCGCCGCGCGGGAGCGGAACGTGGGCTGGCGCATCGACTATTTCCTGGTCTCCGACCGGCTGAGGGACCACATCAAAGAGGCCTTTATCCTGCCGGAGGTGACCGGCTCGGACCACTGTCCGGTGGGGCTTGATCTGACATGGTAAGCATCGGAAACGTGACCGTCCCCGGCGCTTTTGCCCTTGCCCCCATGGCGGGGGTTACAGACTTTGCGTTTCGCGCGCTGTGCCGGGAAAAGGGCGCGGCCTACACCGTGACGGAGATGATCAGCGCCAAGGCGCTGTGCTATCACGACGAGAAGACCCGTACACTGCTGTACCTGAGCGCCGACGAGCACCCCGCCGCCGTCCAGATCTTCGGCCACGAGCCGGAGGTCATGGCTGAGGCCGCCCCCCTGGCGCGCGAGCTGTCCGGCGCGGACGTGGTGGATATCAATATGGGCTGTCCCGTAGGCAAGATCGTCAAGTCCGGCGACGGCTCGGCCCTGATGCGCGACCCCGAGCTTGCCGGCCGCATCGTCGAAGCGGTCGTAAAGACGGCCGGCTGCCCCGTCACGGTGAAATTCCGCAAGGGCTTTGACGGCGGGCACGTCAACGCGGTGGAATTTGCCCGCGTGATGGAGAGCGCCGGCGCCTCCGCCGTGACCGTGCACGGGCGCACCCGGGCCCAGATGTACGCCGGGCGTGCCGACTGGGACATTATCCGGGACGTCTCCGCGTCCGTCAGCATCCCCGTGATTGCCAACGGCGATATCTTCACCGCCGAGGACGCGGTGCACATCCTGCGCTACACCGGCTGCAGCATGGCGATGATCGGTCGGGGCTGCTTCGGCGATCCCTGGCTGTTTGAGCGTGCCAACGCCGCTCTGGAGGGCCGGGAAATCCCCGCACCGCCGCCCTTTGGCGCGCGCATCGACGACGCCGTGCGCCAGATCGAGCTGCTTTCCGAGCAGCGGGGCGAGCGGGCCGCCTGTCTGGAGGCACGGCACCACCTGCCCTGGTATCTGCGGGGTGTGGCGTACAGCGCCTCCTACCGCGCCGCACTGACCCATGTGGAAACTCTTGCGGATATCCGCAAGCTGGCCCGAGAGATGAAGCGCGATCTGGCATGATCGCAAACCCACTCCCCTTTTGCCGAAAGGAGGGAACGCCTTGAGCGAGGAACAGATTCTTGCCATCGTCCGCCGCGTGCTGGACGGTGACGTCAACGCCTTTGAGGATCTGGTACGCCTTTTCGAAAAAAACGTATACAACATCGCCCTGCGCCTGTCGGGTGATCGCGAGGACGCCCTGGACATCTCCCAGGAGGCTTTTCTGAAGGCCTACCGTTCGCTGCACACCTTCCGGGGCGACAGCCGCTTTTCCGTGTGGCTGTACCGGATCGTGTCCAACACCGCGATGGATTATCTGCGCACGCGCGCACGCCGTGCGGAGGACTCGCTGACGGTGGAGAACGAGCAGGGCGAGCAGAGCGAGCGGGAGCTGCCCGACGAGAGCATGAGTCCCGAGTCGCTCTATGACCGCAAGCTGACGCGCGAGGCGCTGCGCCGCGGACTTCTGAGTCTGCCGGAGGATCAGCGCAAGATCCTGCTGCTGCGGGAGATCGAGGGCTTCAGCTATGAGGAGATCGGCAACATCCTCTCCCTGGAGAGCGGGACCGTCAAGTCCCGTATCTTCCGCGCGCGCAAAAAGCTGTGCGAATTTCTGGCCTCGGACGGGAACATTTCCGCGCCTCCGTCGTCAAGAAACACAAGGGGAGGTGAGACGCCGTGAAGGACTGCACGTATTATCAGGAGCTGATCAGCCGCCTGATCGACCGCGAGCTTTCGCCCGAGGAGGGCGAGGAGCTGCGCGCGCACGCCGAAACGTGCGAGGACTGCCGCGCCGTCTACACCGCCTTCAGCGCGCTGAGCTCGCTGGTGAGCGAGGAGCTTGTCGACCCGCCCGCGGAGCTGCGTGAGAACGTCATGGCGACGATCCGCCGCGGCGAGATGAAAAAGAAAAACAAAACGCGCAAACACACCTGGCGCATCGTTTCCGTCGCCGCCTGTGCGGTGCTTGTCGTGGGCGTGGGCGCGCTGACGCTGCCGCGGCTGCTGCGCGCGGGCAGCGCCAAATCCGCCGCCCCCCAGGCCGCTTACAGCGTGATGGAGGCCCCGGCTCAGGCCGACCGCGCCGCCGGATCGGCGGAGAGCGAAGAGGCCGTTGAAAATGAATACAGCATCTTCAACAGCGCGGTGTCTGACTCCTTCGCCGCCCCCGCTACTGAGACTACCATGAGCGAAAGCGATATGATCGCCCAGGCCATGGAAGCCGCGGAAGAGCCGGAGAGCGTGGCGGAAATCGTCGACGTCACCGGTCAGGGCCGCGGCCAGGCCATCGCGGCGCTTCTGGTGGGGACCCAGGGCGATCTTCCCGCCGGGGTCAGCCCCGACAGACGCTTCCTGCTGCGCTTTGACCGGGACGGCGTCAGCTCCCAGGTGCTCATCAGCGTTTACGGGGAACGCGTGTTCTTCATTTCCCTGTCCGGCGAGCAGAGCGACATGGTCCTGTCAGACTACAGCTGGTCCGCCCTGCGGGCGAAAATCTACAATTGAGCGACCTGAAGACTTACAAAGGGACTGTCTTTTTCAGACAGTCCCTTTCCGTTTATCCGTTTTTCCGGTCGGCGTGGGAGTTGAAAACGCGTATTTTTTGTGCTATACTGACTATTAATGTTTAAGAACTCCGGATAAGGGGGCCATATATGGTGAAGCGAATCAAGGTATCCAACAACGTGATCCGTCGTCTGCCGCGCTACCTGCGCAAGCTCGACGAGCTGAAGGCCGGCGGCGTCAGCCGTGTCTCTTCCAAGAATCTGGGTGCGCTGCTGGGGCTTACTCCCTCGCAGATCCGCCAGGATTTCAGCTGCTTCGGCGAATTCGGCCAGCAGGGCTACGGCTATAACGTCGGCGCGCTGCGCGACGAGATCGCCTCCATTCTGGGAATGGACCGGGGCTTCAAGGCCATCCTGATCGGCGTGGGCAACATCGGCCATGCTCTGATGGACAACTTCTGCTTCAGCGACTGGGGCTTCACGCTCTCCGCCGCCTTTGACATCGACCCGGCCATCATCGGTACGACCACCAACGGCGTCACCGTGCGCAGTATGGACGAGCTGCTGGATTTCCTGCACGAGCATGAGATCGACGTTGCGGTGCTCACCGTTCCGGCCGACGCGGCCGTGGCTGTGGCCAAGCTGCTGCGCGACAACGGTATCGGCGCCATCTGGAACTTCACCAACGTGGAACTGACCGAGCCGAACAGCTCCACCATCGTGGAAAATATCCACTTTTCCGATTCGCTCCTGTCCCTGGGCTATTACGTGGCCGAGCGCTATGACGAGGAGGCCGCGCACGCCGCACGGCTGGCCAGACGGGAGCAGTAAGCTATTGATGCCATCCTGCGGGGAGGGGTCGGTCCCCTCCCCGTTTTCCTGTTGTGAGGGCTTATGAAAACAGACGCTTTGATTTTTGATATCGACGGCACGCTGTGGGATTCCTGCGAGGCCGTTCGGGCGAGCTGGCAGCAGTCGCTGCGCAGCCGTTACGGCTGCTTCGGCTCGCCGTCTCTCGAGCAGGTGCGCTCCATCATGGGGCTGACGCCCGACGAGATCGCCGATAAGCTGTTCTCCCGCTTTGGCGCCCACGCCAGAGAGGTCTTTGACACCCTCAGCGAGGACGAGTGCGCCTATCTCGCCGTCCACGGTGCGGCGCTGTACCCCGGCGTTTCCGAAACGCTGCCGCTCCTCGCCGCCCGCGTGCCCCTTTTTATCGTCAGCAACTGCCAGAAGGGGTATCTGGAGGCGCTCTTTGCCTCCACCGGCTTTGGGGCGTATTTCACCGACGCGCGCAGCGCGGGGATGACCGGTCTGGACAAGGCCGGGAATCTGCGCGCGCTCCTGCGGGAATACGCGCCGGAAAGCGCCGTTTTCGTGGGCGATACCCGCGGGGACGAGGACTCCGCCCGCGCCGCCGGCTGCCGCTTTGTGCATGCCGCCTACGGTTTTGGCGACGCCGCGGCCCCGGACGCCGTGATCCATCACTTCGGCGAGCTGCTCTCGCTGCTGGATAATCGGGAGGAGGCTTCCCATGTCTGACACCATTGCTGCTGTCGCCACCGGCTCCCAGGTTTGCGCCATCGGGATCGTGCGCCTGTCCGGCGAGCGCGCCATTGAGCTGGCCGACGCTCTGTTCCGGCCGCTGTCCGGCCGCCCCATGGCGGAGGCGGCGTCACGCAGCCTTGTCTACGGGCAGCTGCGCGATCGCGCGGGGGCGCTGCTGGATCTGTGCCTGTGCACCGTGAGCCGCGCGCCCAACAGCTACACCGGCGAGGACACCGCCGAGTTTCAGTGCCACGGCTCCCCCGTGGTCCTGCGCACGCTGCTCGATGAGCTTTTTGCTCTGGGCGCCCGCCAGGCGCTGCCCGGGGAGTTCACCCGCCGCGCCTTTCTCAACGGTCGGCTGGGGCTCAGCTCCGCCGAGGCCGTGGCCGATCTGATCGACGCCGAGACCGCCGAGAGCGCAAAAAACGCCGCCGGCCAGCTGGCCGGGGCGCTGCGTGAGCGCACCGAGGGCATCTACTCCCTGCTCTCTGACATCAGCGCGCACTATCACGCGGTGCTGGACTATCCGGACGAGGACATCGAGCCCTTCCGTCTGGAGTCCTACCGGGCTGATCTGGGGCAGGCGAAGACGGAGCTGGAGGCGCTGCTGTCCACCTATGAGCGGGGCAAGCTGATGACCGGCGGCATCCCCGCCGCCATTATCGGGCGTCCCAACGCGGGCAAAAGCTCGCTGCTCAACGCGCTCCTGGGCTATGAGCGGGCCATCGTCACCCGCGTGCCCGGTACTACCCGCGACACCATCGAGGAAAAGCTGCGGCTGGGCAATGTCTGTCTGCGGCTGATCGATACGGCCGGTCTGCGCCAGACCGACGATGAGGTGGAGCGTCTGGGCGTGGAGCGCAGCCGCCGTGCCATGGAGAGCGCGTCGCTGCTTCTCGTGGTGATCGACGGCAGCGAAGCGATCACCGACGAGGACCGCGCCCTGCTCGAAACGGCGAAACACGCCGCGCATGCGGTGGTCGTACTGTCGAAGAAGGACCTGCGGGAGAGCGCCCATGTCCAGACCTCGCTTCCCGTCGTGTCTGTCAGTTCCGTGACCGGCGAGGGCATTGATACGCTGGAGCGGACGATCCAGACCATATTCCCTCTGCCTGAGGTACCGGCCGGCAATATTCTCACCAACGCGCGCCACGCTGAGGCCATCCGCCGCGCCATTGAGCATCTGAGCGCGGCTCTTGCCGCCATGGAGGCGGGCGTCACGCCGGATATTGTTCTGACCGAGAGCGAGGGCGCCATGGCCGCCATCGGCGAACTGGACGGCCGCACTGTGCGTGAGGACGTGACCGCGCGGATCTTCAGCCGCTTCTGTGTCGGAAAGTAATTCTTGACAAGGCTCTGTGCCTGTGCTATCATAATCAAGCGGCGTTAAAAGCGCTGCGTGTTTTCGACCTTGCGTGCAGAAGTACCCAAGAGGCCGAAGGGGCTCCCCTGCTAAGGGAGTAGGCCGGTTTAGACCCGGCGCGAGGGTTCAAATCCCTCCTTCTGCGCCAGTAAAAACCCTGTATTCTCAATGGATACAGGGTTTTTCTGTACCCTCTGACCCTTTATTTGACCCTTTATCCCAAGTCAGAGATTGGAAAGATTGACCCTCGCGTGATCCTATATACTTACCGGGACAGGAAGTCCCTGAATGAATTGCTCCATGCGGTCCGCCGACTGCTGACGCATCTTCTGGGACACATGGCCGTAAACGTCCAGCGTGAAGCTGGCGGTGGCGTGGCCGAGATTGCTCTGCACGGTCTTGATATCGTCGCCGCTTTCAATGGAGACGACGGCGTA
>ONSQ01000074.1 GCA_900320465.1 uncultured Eubacteriales bacterium | reverse complement strand
CGAGATCCGTCCCTGCATCCGCTGCCACAACGGCTGCTTCAACTTCTCCAAGGCCGCCGGCACCGAGAACATGCAGTCCCTGGGCGACTCCCTGCACCTGGGCCGCTGCGCTCTGAACCCGCCCACCATGCAGCACAACCGCTACAAGATCGTTCCCACCAAGAAGCCCAAGAAGGTCGCCATCATCGGCGGCGGCGTCGGTGGCATGGAGTGCGCGCTGGTGCTCAAGAAGCGCGGCCATAACCCCGTCATCTTCGAGAAGGAAGACAAGCTCGGCGGTCTGTTCCTCACCGCTTCTGCCATGACCTTCAAGGAGAACGACAAGGAGCTGCTCCGCTGGTACGACAGAGAGATCAAGAAGGCCGGCATTGAGGTCCGCTTCAATACCGAGGTCAACGATCTGGGCACCATCAAGCGCGGCTTCGACGAGATCATCGTCTGCACCGGCTCCGTTCCCAGAACGATGCCCAACATCAAGGGCTTCGAGAAGACTCGCACCTTCCGTGAACTGCTGCGTGAGCAGAAGGTCGAGGGCGACAAGATCGTCTTCCTCGGCGGCGGCCAGTCCTCCTGCGAGGCTGCGTATGATCTGGTCCTGGCCGGTAAGCACCCGACGATCGTCGAGTACGGCAACGACCTGGTTGCGGCGCAGGCCACCTGCCTTGCCAACACCTCCTTCCTGCGTGACGCCATGGAGTACCACAAGGTTCCCGTCTACCTGCACAGCACCATCACCGAGATCGGCGACGGCTACTGCGTCATCAAGACTCCGGACAAGACCTTCAAGGTCGACTGCGACGCCGTCATCAACGGTATCGGTTTTGTCCCGGCTCCTGTCGGCGAGAAGGGCGCTCATGTGCACCGTGTCGGCGACTGCGTTGCCATCGGCAACCTGCGTACCGTCATCTGGCGTGCCTGGGACGTCTGCATGCGCATCTGATCACAAACCCATCGTTACCAAATCGGGTATGGCCCATCGGCCATACCCGATTTTTTGTCCTTTCATACTTTTCCCGGATTCGGAAATACTAAGCGCATCGGATGATCTGCGGAGAGAGACCTGTGTGTCCGAACTCCGGGGGGGAAAGAGGTGCTTATATGGAAAAACGCAGGGGAAGGAAAACCGCAGCGCTGGCAATGCCGGTGTATGTGCGCTCGTTTGCGGCTGCTGTCGGAAAAAAAGAGGGCGAGGGGCCGCTGAAGGACTGCTTTGACTATATCTCGGAGGACTCCTATTTCGGGGAACAGAGCTGGGAGAGGGCAGAGAGCCATCTGCTGCGGCAGTGTTTTATGCTGGCCTGCGACAAGGCAAAGCTGCCGCCGTCGGAGCTGGACTATATCCTGTCGGGCGATTTACTGAACCAATGCATCAGCTCGGCCTTTGCCATGCGCGATACCGCCGTGTCGTATTTCGGTACCTACGGCGCGTGCTCGACCATGGCGGAGACGCTGTCGCTTGGCGCGATGCTGATCGACGGGGGCTTTGCGGGGAATGTATGCGCCGTCACGGGCTCGCACTTCTGCACGGCGGAACGGCAATACCGTTTTCCGCTGGAGTATGGCGGCGTGCGCACGCCCACCTCCCAGTGGACCGTGACAGGAGCAGGCGCCGTGGTTCTCAGCCGCGGCAGGGGAGCGATCGAGCTCACCCATATCACCACCGGCGCCATCACCGACGCGGGCATCACCGACGTCAACAACATGGGCGCGGCCATGGCGCCCGCTGCGTTCGATACGCTTGTATCCCACTTTCGGGATTTGGGGAGAAGCTTTGCGGATTACGACGCGGTGTTTACCGGCGATCTGGGGGCAGTGGGGCATGATCTGCTGCAGACAATGCTGCACGACGCGGGATATGACACCGGAGTGAAGCTGATGGATTGCGGCATGCTGATCTATGACCGGAAGACCCAGAACGTGAACAGCGGCGGCTCGGGCTGCGGCTGCAGTGCCAGCGTGCTGGCAGCGCATATCCTGCCGGCAATAGAAAAAGGGATATGGAAGCGAGTCCTGTTTGCGGCCACAGGAGCGCTGCTGTCTACCACCAGCGCTCAGCAGGGAGAGAGCATCCCCGGTATCTGTCACGCGGTGGTACTGGAAAGAGAGGCGGAGGAATGGAAATCGTAATACAGTTTTGCAAAGCCTTTGCGGTGGGCGGTCTGCTGTGCCTGATCGGCCAAGTGCTGATCGACCGGACAAAGTTGACGCCGGCGCGTATCCTGACGAGCTATGTGGTGGCGGGCGTGATCCTGGGAGCGCTGGGACTGTACGAGCCGCTGCTCGATTTTGCCGGGGCGGGGGCCAGCGTGCCGTTGACAGGCTTCGGCAATCTGCTGGCCAGAGGCGTGAGACAGGCGGTGGCGCAAAAGGGCGTGATCGGCGCTTTTACAGGCGGCCTGGAGGCTGCGTCGGGCGGCATCAGCGCGGCGGTGTTTTTCGCTCTGCTGGCGGCGCTGATGGGAAAGCCGCGGGAAAAGAAATGAATTATGTAAACTAAAAGACAGGCGCGGTGCTTTCTCCCGCGTCTGTTTTGATGTCGGAAGCTGGGGCGGATTGACAGAACGGGAAATTGCTCCTATAATTTGAGCAGAGACCAATGAAAACGAGGTTGAAGGATATGGAAAAGCTCAGCCTTGATAAACTGAAGAACAAGGGGACGGCCGCCACGGCGGCCACCATTGCCGCGGCCGGTGTTCTGATCGGCGGTTCCTTTGACGCGCCGCAGGATATTTTGAAAAACGACGACGCCGCGCTTGCTCCGCCGCCCATCATGGAGGTCATGCACACGCAGGAGGCCGAACCGGAACCGGTGGATGATGATCCGGATAGTGACGATGCAGCTGATGAGGACGAGCAGAAGCGAAAGGGGCTGCGGGCCCGTGTGCGCTCGATCATTCTGCGTATGCCTCTGGGGGTGCGCGCCTGCGTGGTCGTGCCGCTCTGGTGTGTGGGCTGGGTGCTGCTGACCTTGGGCTCGGCCCTGTGGAGCGGCGTCCTGTCTCCGGCCGGGTCGGCGATCCTGCGCTGGGTCGTGCTGGCGCTGATGATCCTTGCCGCTCTGACGATTACGGTCAAGAGCGTGTTTCCCAAGACTCCGTTGAAGAAGATCCTGAACCGGCACACACTGCTATGGGTGCTGGGTGGTTCCACACTGTTCTGTGTGGCGGACGTTCTGGTATCGCACTTTTATCCCGACATGCCCAGATTGTACGATATTGCCCGGATTGCCGCCTCGTCGGCTTTGCTGCTCGCGGCGCTGATCCCTTCGCTCAAGCGTCTGGGGAAGGAGAAGCTCCGGCGCGAGGAAGAAGAAAGACTCGCCGCTGAGGCAGCTCTTGACGAAGCGGAAGCGGAGGAGACCGCCGAAACGCCGGAGGAAGCCCAGGCGCGGGTGGAGCGCGAAGTGCTGGCCATGGCCGACAGCGTGAGCTTTCGATAACAGGTACACAGCCTCAGCTTGTCAAAAAGGCTGTTGCGGCATCTGCCGCAACAGCCTTTTTTTCGATATGAGATTGCTGACGCTTGCCTTTTGGGGCTCTGTCAGAGGGGGAGAAGCTCACCATCGAGAACGGCCTCCACCAGATCGTCACCGTGATAGCGCAGCTTCAAAGAGAAGAAGGGACGGTCCTCCACCAGAAGACGGAGGAAGATTTTGTCGCCTTCCCAGAGCGGCAGGGAGAGGATCTCAGAGCGCTTCTTCCAGGCCAGCACGCCCTCGTCGCAGCTGTGCATCTCACCGGTAAAGCCGTCGGCGGTGAAGAGATGCATGTACTCTGTGCCCCAGGCATCCGATACAAAGGTGACGATGCCGCGAAAACGCCAGGAGCTCAGACGCAGTCCGGTTTCCTCATATACCTCGCGCAGCAGGCAGTCCTCGGGGCTTTCGCCCTCCTCGAAGCCGCCGCCCACACCGATCCATTTGCCCGCGTTCTCGTCCACAGCCTTTTTTACCCGATGAAGCATCAGCACCTCATCGCCGCGCTGAAGATAGCATAACGTGGTATTGCGCATTCCTTTCGCCTCCCCTTACGCAGAAAGAACTAATGTGATGATAATAACACGGCAGGCAAGACGAATCAACCAATGGGCGGTTGACGGATTGCACCGCAACAGGTATAATACTCAACGCTCGCCATGCTATTGGAATAAATATGGTATTATTATGGATAAAACTTGTAAAAAACAAAAGAATAAGGAGACGCGCGCGCTGCTGTGGAGCTTTCTGAAGGGGAGCAAGCTGTTCTTCTGCATCAGCATGCTCTCGGCCGCGCTGGCGGCGCTTGCTGATATGATTTCACCGCAGATCATTCGCGCCGCGATCGACAATGCCATTGGCGGCAAGGCTTCCCGGTTCCCGGCGTGGGTCATGCGCGGTGTGGACGCCCTGGGCGGCTTTGCCTATCTGGGGCAGAACCTGTGGATCATGGCACTTGCCGTGGTGGCGGTTGCCGCGGTAAAGGTGACGAGTCAGTACATCTTCCGCGTCAGCAACACCAAGGCCTCGGAGACGCTGGTCAAAACCATGCGCGACACGGCTTTTTCCCACATCGAGCATCTGCCGTTCTCCTGGCATATGAAAAACCGCACGGGCGATATCATCCAACGCTGCACCTCGGATATCGACACGATGAAAAACTTTGTCTCGGAGCAGCTGACGAACGTGTTCCGCATTCTCGTCATGCTGATCCTGAGTCTGGTGTTCATGTTCTCGATGGACGTGCCGCTGACGCTCATCGCCTTTGTCCCCATGCCCTTTATCATCGCCTATTCCCTGCACTTCCACACCAAGTTCCGCCAGGGCTTTCTGGACTGTGACGAGAACGAGGGCAAGCTGTCCACCATGGCGCAGGAAAATCTGACCGGCGTGCGCGTGGTGCGAGCCTTCGGGCGGGAGCGTTTTGAAAAGGACAAGTTCGAGGCGCAGAACGAATACTATACCTCCCTGTGGGAGAAGCTGGGCACTATCATGAGCCGCTTCTGGAGCACCTCGGACGTGCTGTCCGGCACACAGGTGATGCTGGTCGTCGTGTTCGGCGCGGTGTTCTGCATCCGGGGCCGGATGGCGGCCGGCGAATATGTGGCCTTTATCTCCTACAACGCCATGCTCATGTGGCCGATCCGCATGCTGGGGCGCATGATCGCGGAGATGAGCAAGGCCGGCGTTTCGATCGAACGCATCAAGTATATTATGGACTCTCCCGTGGAGCAGGACCCGTCCGAGGCCATGACGCCGGAAATCACAGGCGACATCGTGTTCGACCACGTGTCCTTTGCCTATGAGAACTGCCCGCCCATGCTGCGCGACGTGAGCTTTTCCATGAAGGCCGGGACCACGCTGGGGATCCTGGGCGGCACCGGCAGCGGAAAGTCCACGATGATGTATCTGCTCGACAAGCTCTATCCACTCGACGAGAAGAGCGGGACCATCACCGTCGGCGGCGTGGATATCCGAAAGATCCGCACAGACTGGCTGCGGCGGCATATCGGTATCGTACTGCAGGAGCCGTTCCTGTTCTCGCGCACGATCAGCGAGAATATCGCCATTGCCTGTGACGGCACGGATATGACCAGCATCAAGGCAGCAGCTGCGGCCGCCTGTCTGGACGAGACGGTGGAGAGCTTTGCCAAGGGCTATGACACCTTTGTCGGCGAGCGGGGCGTCACCCTGTCCGGCGGACAGAAGCAGCGGGCGGCCATCGCCCGTACGCTGACCGGCAACACGCCCATCATGATCTTTGACGATTCCCTGTCCGCGGTCGATACCGAGACGGACGCAAAAATCCGCGCGCGGCTGGAGGAGCGCTTCGGCACGGCCTCGATCATCCTTATTTCTCACCGCATCACCACGCTGGCCAAGGCCGACAAGATCCTGGTGCTGGAAAACGGCAGAATCGTCGAGCAGGGGACCCATGAGGAGCTGAAGGGCGCAGGCGGTATTTACCAGAGCATCTATGAGATCCAGTCCGGCACGGTGAAGGAGGCGCAGATATGAAAAAGACCTCCGAAAAAAAGAGCGGACTGAAATTCTTCGGCATCGGCAAGATGCTGCCGTTCCTGAAAAAATACCGGCGCATGATGGTGCTGATGGTGCTCTTCGGTATCGGCGGCAGCGTCATCGACATCGGCACGCCGCTGCTGCAGCGCTATGCGCTCAACCACTTTGTGGGGCAGGGGACGCTGGATACACTGCTGCCCTTTATCCTGCTGTACGTGTTCGTGATCCTGTTCACCGCCGTAACCAACTATTTCTCGGCGCTCTATTCCCTGTGGCTGGAGGTGCGGCTGGGCAAGGATCTGCGCAACGCGGCCTTTGAGCATATCCAGACGCTGTCCTTCTCGTACTTCAACCAGAACAGCGTTGGCTATATTCACGCCCGCGTCATGTCCGATACCTCGCGTATCGGCGCGCTGTTCTCCTGGACCATCATCGACAGCGTCTGGCAGGGCGCTTACGTCATCGGCGCCATCGTGGCCATGCTGGTGGTGAACGCCCGGCTGGCACTGCTGGTGCTGCTGATTCTACCGCTGCTGGTGGTGCTGTTCTCGATCTTCCAAAAGAAGCTGGTGCGCATCAACCGGGAGATCCGCGAAATCAACTCAAAGATCACCGGCAACTTCAACGAGGGCATCACCGGCGCCAAAACGGTGAAAACGCTGGTGATCGAGGACAAGATCGAAAAGGACTTTCGCGCCGAAACGGGCAATATGCTGCGCCGCTCGGTGTACGCATCGCACCTGAGAGGCATGTTCGCCGTAACGATGAACTTCGCCTCGTCTCTGGCGCTGGCCATCGTGCTGTGGCGAGGAGGCTATATCGCCAGGAGCGAGATCGGCACGTTTTCCATGTTCATGTCCTATGCCCAGGGCATGATGGAGCCGATCCGCTGGCTGGTCGACGCCTTTTCCGATTTTGTGACGACCCAGGTCAATATCGAGCGTCTGACAAAGCTGCTGGAAACCAAGCCGGCCGTGAACGATACCAAAGAGGTCATGGAGCTCTACGGCGACAGCTTTGAGCCGAAAAAGGAGAACTGGGAGCCGATCACCGGCGATATCGAATTCAAGGACGTGTCCTTCAAATATCCCGACGGCGACGAGTATATCCTGGAGCATTTCAATCTGAAGATACCCTTCGGGACGAATGTGGCCATCGTGGGTGAGACCGGCGCGGGGAAATCCACGCTGGCCAACCTGATCTGCCGCTTTTACGAGCCCACCGAGGGCAGCGTGCTGATCGACGGACGCGACGCGCGCGAGCGCTCACAGCTGTGGCTGCACAGCGCCATCGGCTATGTGCTGCAGACGCCACATCTGTTCTCCGGCACGGTGAGGGAAAACCTGCTGTACGCCAATCCCGACGCCACGGACGAGCAGATCGCACGGGCGCTGGAGCTGGTCTCGGCCGATGAGGTCGTCGCCAAATTGGAGAAAGGACTGGAAACCGACGTGGGCGAGGGCGGCGATATGCTCTCAACCGGTGAAAAGCAGCTGATCTCCTTTGCACGCGCGATCCTGGCCGATCCGCGCATCCTGGTGCTGGACGAGGCCACCGCTTCGGTGGATACGATCACCGAGCAGAAGATCCAGAACGC
Organism: uncultured Eubacteriales bacterium; assembly: GCA_900320465.1. Taxonomy (GTDB): domain Bacteria; phylum Bacillota; class Clostridia; order Oscillospirales; family Oscillospiraceae; genus Limivicinus. Next base: position 7,193 of record ONSQ01000074.1, on the reverse strand, counting down.
CATCGACACGATCATCACAGGGCGCACCTCCATCGTGATCGCCCACCGTCTGTCCACCGTCCGCAACGCGGATATCATTCTGGTGGTCAAGGACGGCAAGATCATCGAGCAGGGCAGGCACGACGAGCTGCTTGCAGCGCACGGACATTACTATCGGCTGTACACACGCCAGTACGAGGACGAGGCGACAAGCGCCTTCCTAAGCAAAAAATAACACAATCAACGGCAAAAGGCCGACCCGTTTGGGTCGGCCTTTTTGTGGCGGCTTGTTATTTTTCGATGGCGTCGAGGACCTTTTGCATATTGGCCTGCTTTTCCAGATTGAACTGGAAGGAGCCGGCGGCGGTTTTGAACTCGACGGCGGGCTTGCGTTCGGTCACGGTGACGCAATGGCCGGCAGTGACGCTGCGGTGGGTGCCCTCCACGCTTTCAACGGCGGAGAGGGGAAGATAGTCCCATTTAAGACCAGCCGGGAAGTAGAGAGCTTCTTTGCCGAGGCGGTACTGTTCGACTTTCAGGGCTTTTTTGAAATCTTCCGCGGCGTTTTCTATCTCGACACCGGGAACGAGGGATGTAAACTTTGCCATGGCTGACGCCTCCTGTTGTTCGATATCGACAGCATAGCATGACGCGAGCTTTTTTTCAATGTACAAATAAAAAACGCAGCCCATCATAAGATGGACTGCGTTTGGTGCGAGAGATGAGACTTGAACTCACACGTCCTCACACGTCGGTTGACACACGCCCCTCAAACGTGCCTGTCTACCTATTCCAGCACTCTCGCAAATCTCCGCCGGTGCTGTGTCTGCATTGAAAGACCGGTGCACCATGTGGCGGCGCCGCATTTAAGGCAAGGGGTATTATAGCAGATTTGAGGGAATTGTCAAGTGCTAATTTCGTAGAGACTGTTGCGGCCGTTCTCCAGAAGGGACATGGCAAAATACATGGCGGTGAGCGCCAGGACCACGATCAGAGCCGCGGCGCCGTAGCGCATGGGCAGCAAAAAGCGCATTTTCAGATAGGCGTGATAGCCCAGAATAGAGGCGAACTGCGTCAGTACGGCGGCGGGGGAGCAGGGCCAGTAGACAAAGGCGAAAACCAGAGTGAGGATGTCGGCACAGTAAAAATAGCGGTCGTGCATGTGCGGCAGAAGGAAGGGTATGCCAACCGCCAGCAGCACCGCGGCGGCAAGCACCGCGCGGTCACTCAGCCGCGCGCGAAAGACAAAGCAGAGGGCCAGGAGCAGCAGCATGAAGCCGAAGGCTGCGAGGATGCCCGTACGGGACGCGGCGGCGGGATCGGCCACCTGGCGAAAGATGGCGAAGATCGAAGAGGAATTGTAGTTGAGCGCGCTGCCGATGCTGCCGGTCTGGGAAAAATAGAGGGTGACGGTCTCCCAGAAGGGGCGGCCCAGCAGAACAGCGGGGAGCACCAGCAGCACGTACGTGGCGGGGAAGAGGAGAAAATGCTTCCAGTTGAATTTCCCGTACATCCACAGCACCGCGAAAACAGGGAGCACAAACACCGCCTGCAGCTTGAAGCCGAAGGCCAGGGCGGCGCAGATCATCGAACGGACGGGCTTGTCAGAAAGCGCCAGATACAGCGCGACCACAAGAAGCGCGGTATAGCTGCTGTCGCACTGGGCCCACACGGCGCTGTTGAGAAAAACCGTGGGGAGGAAGAGCACCGCGAAAAAGCAGCAAAGCAGCGCAGCGGTCTTATCCGTGAAGCGGGACAGCAGCTTGGCGGCGCCCCAGGCGAGCAGTATGTCAAAGGCGGTGCTGAGAAGCTTGATCAGATACAGATCCCGCACGGGCAGCAGGGAGAAGAGCGCGAGAAAATATAAATACGGTATGTTGTAATTGCCCACACTGTTTTTTAACGCGGCAAAGTGGCCGTTAAGGCGGAAATACGCCACCCACTTGGTCAGAAAATCCTGATAGTCCAGCGTCTCGTACGGAAAGACATACGCGCGAGCACCGAAGGCGAGCAGCAGCAACAGCACGCTCACGACCCAGGGGGCGGGGCTTTTCAGACCGATCGTAGTCTTGAGCAGCAGCAGAGCGCCCAACAGCTCCAGCAGCAAAAGCAGGTACACGGCACAGTCCATGTAAAGAAAACCTCCGAAAAACGAAAAAAACCGGGGATAACCCCCGGCGCAGCATGAAAAAGCACTTGACAAAGCAGATTCCTGGATGGTAGAATAACTTGCTATGTCTGGTTGGGGAAGGGGCCGTAATAACCCACTATCCACAAACAGAAGTATAGCACACAGCCAAGCAAGAATCAACTCCGGGTATATAACTTTTAACAACAAACCCGGGCGTTCGTAATACCGTTTAAGGAGAGTGCGCCAATGCCAACAGATGTTCTTTACGGCAAGACTTTGAGGAAGAGCTTTGCCCGCACCAAGGAGATCATGGACATGCCAAACCTTTTGGAGATCCAGAAGAGCTCCTACAAGTGGTTCCTGGAAACCGGCCTGCGCGAGGTCTTTAAAGAGACCGACGCGGTGACCGACTATTCCGGCAATCTGGAACTGAGCTTCATCGACTACTCGATGGACGAGAAGCCCAAGTACACCGAGGAAGAGTGCAAAGCGCGCGACGCCACATACGCCGCTCCGCTGAAGGTCCGCGTCAGACTCCGCAACAAGGAGACCGACGAGATCAAGGAGCAGGTCATCTTCATGGGCGATTTCCCGATCATGACCCCGGGCGGCACCTTCGTCATCAACGGCGCCGAGCGTGTCATTGTCTCCCAGATCGTCCGCTCTCCCGGCGTGTATTTCGACAAGACCACGGACAAGACCATGCTGTCGATCTACGCCTCCACGGTGATCCCGTATCACGGCGCCTGGCTTGAGTACGAGACCGACACCAACGACGTATTCAACGTCCGTATCGACAAGAACCGCAAGCTGCCCATCACCTGGTTCCTCAAGGCCATGGGCAAGTACGACGAGAACAGCCCCGCCAAGTGGCTCAGCTGCGTGGACGATCCCGCTGTTGGTGCCGTCACCAACGAGCGTCTGAAGGAGATCTTCGGCGAGGACGAGCGCATCATCGCCACCCTCGACAAGGATACCACGCAGAGCCGCGACGAGTGCCTGATCGAGATCTACCGCCGCCTGCGTCCGGGCGATCCTCCCACCGTGGAGTCCGCCGAGACCCTGCTGGACGGCCTGTTCTTCGATCACCGCCGCTACGACATCTCCGACGTGGGCCGCTATAAGTTCAATAAGAAGCTCTCGCTCTATCCGCGTATCGCGGGCTTCGAGCTGGCCGCTCCCGTGGTGGATCCCTACACCGGCGAGCTGCTTGCCGACGCAGGCGAGACCATCAATCGCGACAAGGCCCGTGAGATCGACGAGGCCGGCGTGGTTTCCGTGGTGCTGAAGGTCGGCGGCAAGGACGTCAAGGTCTTCTCCAACGGCATGGTCGATATGAAGCGCTTTGTGGACTTCGACCCGGCTGAGGTCGGCGTGCGCGGCAAGGTGCGCGGCATCGTGCTGCGCCAGCTGCTGGAGCAGTTCGAGGGAGAGGCTCTCAAGGACGCCATCCGTCAGAATATCGACATCCTTGTTCCCAAGCACATTATCGTGGACGATATGTTCTCCTCGGTGAACTATCTCAACGCGCTGGCTCACGGCGTCGGCAATGCCGACGACATCGACCACCTGGGCAACCGCCGCGTCCGCTGCGTGGGCGAGCTGCTGCAGAACCAGTTCCGCATCGGCTTCTCCCGCATGGAACGCGTGATCCGTGAGCGCATGACCCTGCAGGATCTGGATATCGTCACGCCCCAGAGCCTGATCAATATCCGTCCCGTGACGGCAGCAATCAAGGAGTTCTTCGGCTCCAGCCCGCTGAGCCAGTTCATGGACCAGACCAACCCTCTGGCCGAACTGACGCACAAGCGCCGTATGTCCGCTCTCGGACCCGGCGGCCTGTCGAGAGAGCGCGCCAGCTTCGACGTCCGTGACGTTCACTACAGCCACTATGGCCGTCTGTGCCCGATCGAGACGCCTGAAGGCCCGAACATCGGTCTGATCTCCTACCTGGCCTCTTACGCCCGCGCCAATGAGTACGGCTTCCTGGTGGCACCCTACCGCAAGGTCGAGAAGGGCACCTGCCGCGTCACCGACGAGGTGGAGTATATGACCGCCGACGTGGAAGACCAGTACGTCGTCGCTCAGGCCTCTGAGCCCGTGGACGAGAACGGCTGCTTCATCCGCAAGCGTATCACCTGCCGTCACCGCAACGATACCATCGAAGTTAACCGGGAAGAGGTCGACTATGTCGACGTCAGCCCGAAGATGATGATCTCCATCGCCACCGCCATGATCCCGTTCCTGGAGAACGACGACGCCAACCGCGCGCTGATGGGCGCGAACATGCAGCGTCAGGCGGTGCCGCTGATGACCACTCAGGCGCCGATCGTTGCCACCGGTATCGAGCACAAGTGCGCGGTCGACTCCGGCGTGTGCGTCCTCGCAGAGGGCGACGGCACCGTCATGCGGGTCGACGCCAACTATGTCACCGTACGCTACGACGCCGGCGACATCAAGGACTATAAGCTGATCAAGTTCGCCCGTTCCAACCAGGGTACCTGCATCAATCAGCGCCCCATTGTCAAGACCGGCGACCGCGTGGCCGCGGGCGACGTGCTGGCTGACGGCCCGTCCACCAGCCAGGGCGAGATCGCGCTGGGCAAGAACATCCTGGTCGGCTACATGAACTGGGAAGGCTACAACTATGAGGACGCCGTTCTGCTCAACGAGCGTCTGGTGATGGAGGACGTGTTCACCTCCATCCACATCGAAGAGTACGAGTGCGACGCCCGCGACACCAAGCTCGGACCCGAGGAAATCACCCGTGATATCCCCGGCGTGGGCGAGGACGCACTGAAATACCTCGACGAGCGCGGCATCATCATGGTCGGCGCCGAGGTCACCGCGGGCGATATCCTTGTCGGCAAGGTCACCCCGAAGGGCGAGACCGATCTGACCGCGGAAGAGCGCCTGCTGCGCGCAATCTTCGGCGAGAAGGCCCGCGAGGTCCGCGACACCTCGCTCAAGGTGCCCCACGGCGAGAGCGGCATCATTGTCGATGTCAAGGTCTTTACCCGTGAAAACGGCGACGAGATGAACCCCGGCGTCAATCAGGTCGTCCGCGTGTACATTGCGCAGAAGCGCAAGATCTCCGTCGGCGACAAGATGGCGGGCCGTCACGGCAACAAGGGCGTCGTCTCCCGCATCCTGCCCCGCGAGGATATGCCGTACCTGCCCGACGGTACGCCGCTGGATATCGTTCTGAACCCCCTGGGCGTGCCTTCCCGTATGAACATCGGTCAGATCCTGGAGGTCCATCTGGGCTACGCGGCCGCGGCTCTTGGCTGGAAGGTGGCCACGCCTACCTTCAACGGCGCCAACGAGTCCACCATCCGTGAGACGCTGCGCCAGGCAGGCCTGCGCGAGGACGGCAAGAGCGAAATGTACGACGGCCGCACCGGCGAGAAGTTCGACAACGACGTCACGGTCGGCTGGGTTTACTTCCTCAAGCTGCACCACCTGGTCGACGATAAGATCCACGCCCGTTCCACCGGCCCCTACAGCCTGGTTACCCAGCAGCCTCTGGGCGGCAAGGCCCAGTTCGGCGGCCAGCGCTTCGGCGAAATGGAAGTCTGGGCCCTGGAGGCCTACGGCGCCGCCTATACGCTGCAGGAGATCCTGACCGTCAAGTCCGACGACGTGACCGGCCGTGTCAAGACCTATGAGGCCATTGTCAAGGGCAACAACATCCCGACGCCGGGCGTGCCCGAGTCCTTCAAGGTCCTGGTCAAGGAGCTGCAGTCTCTGTGTCTGGACGTCCGCGTGCTGGATGCCGACGGCAACGAAATCGAACTGAAGGACGATGACGAGGATGATTTCATCCCCGAAATGCGCGACGAGTTCTATGCTGCCGATGATGCCGAGATCGAGGCCGAAGGCTTCTCGATCGAGAACGTGCCCGAGGATGAGCTGGGCGCGGATCTCGGTATGAACGATTATGATGATGACGAGGAGGATGAGTAATGAGCTATACACCGTTTGATGCCATTCAGATCGGTATTGCCTCCCCCGAGATGATCCTCAGCTGGTCATACGGCGAAGTCAAAAAGCCCGAAACCATTAACTACCGCACGCTGAAGCCCGAGACTGCGGGCCTGTTCTGCGAGCGCATTTTCGGACCCACCAAGGACTGGGAATGCCACTGCGGCAAATATAAGAAGATCCGTTACAAGGGCAAGATCTGCGACCGCTGCGGCGTCGAGGTCACCAAGAGCAAGGTCCGCCGCGAGCGTATGGGCCACATCGAGCTGGCCGCGCCGGTCTCCCATATCTGGTATTTCAAGGGCATCCCCAGCCGCATGGGTCTGATGCTGGACCTGACGCCCCGCCAGCTGGAGAAGGTACTGTACTTTGCCAGCTATATCGTGATCGACCCGGGCTTCACGCCTCTGATGCGCTGCCAGATCCTGAGCGAGCGCGAGTATCACGAGATGCGCGAAAAGTACGAGGACGATTTCCAGGCCGGCATCGGCGCCGAGGCCATCAAGGCGCTGCTCCAGCAGATCGACTGCGAGAAGCTGGCCGAGGAGCTGCGCGAAGAGCTGAAAAACGCCAACGGCCAGAAGAAGGCCAAGCTGGTCAAGCGCCTGGAGTGCGTCGAGGCCTTCCGTCAGAGCGGCAATCGCCCCGAGTGGATGGTCATCGATATCCTGCCGGTCATCCCGCCCGAGATCCGGCCTATGGTTCAACTGGACGGCGGCCGCTTCGCCACCTCCGACCTGAACGACCTGTACCGCCGCGTCATCAACCGCAACAACCGTCTGAAGAGACTGCAGCAGCTCAACGCGCCCGACATCATCGTGCGCAATGAGAAGCGCATGCTGCAGGAGGCTGTGGACGCGCTTATCGACAACGGCCGCCGCGGCCGTGCTGTCACCGGCGCCAACTCCCGTGCGCTCAAGTCGCTGTCCGATATGCTCAAGGGCAAGCAGGGCCGCTTCCGTCAGAACCTGCTGGGCAAGCGTGTCGACTACTCCGGCCGAAGCGTTATCGTCGTCGGCCCGGATCTGAAGATCTATCAGTGCGGCGTGCCGAAGGAAATGGCCATCGAGCTGTTCCGCCCCTTCGTCATGAAGAAGCT
>ONSQ01000026.1 GCA_900320465.1 uncultured Eubacteriales bacterium | reverse complement strand
CCGCACATGCCGTCACATACGGGTGTGCGGTTCTTTGTTTTTTCTTGACAGCGGCGCGCGGAATCCGTATAGTCTGAGATGGGAATCACCCATGTCTTTTAAGGAGAACACATCATGGATCTGACGGAGTATCGCCGCGAGCTGGACGAACTGGATGCAAAGCTACAGGATCTGTTTTTGCGTCGGCGCGCCATCTGCGCGGATATCGCCCGCTATAAGCAGGCCCACAGTCTTCCCGTCTATGACCCCGCCCGGGAGCGGGAAAAGCTCGACGCCCTCACCGGAGGCTGTCCCGCCGAGGCCGCCGAAGACGTGCGCGCTGTCCCGCCGAGGCCGCCGAAGACGTGCGCGCGCTGTTTGAAAAAGTCATCTCCCTCTGTCGGGCGGAGGAATACCGTCTCCTGGACCGGAGCGCGCAGAGCGAGGAGGCCGACCAGTGAAGAAGCTGAACAGAAAGCTGCTCCCGGCCTTTCGCCGCCGGGTGTTCCGCATGGTGTCCGTCGGCGTGGTGGACGATCCGATCAACGCCTGCTACGACATTGTCAGCACCCTGGCGCTGCTGGTGAATCTGATAGCGGCCTTTGCCGTGACCTTCGATGGCGCGCGCGAGGCACACGGCGTGCTGCTGGGCCGGATCGAGGCCGTCACCGTAGCCTTTTTCGCGCTGGACTACGTCCTGCGCCTGTTCACGGCCAACAACCTCTACCCGGACCTGCCGGAGTGGCCGTCGCTGCGGCGCTATGTCTTTTCCTTTGACGGGCTCATCGACCTGCTGTCCTTCCTGCCCTATTACCTGCCCTTTTTCTTCCCTGCCGGTGCGGCGGTCTTCCGTCTGTTTCGCATCGCGCGTATTTTCCGGCTCTTCCGCATCAACGCCTACTACGACTCGCTCAACGTCATCACCGAGGTCATCGTCAGCAAGAAGCAGCAGCTGCTCTCGTCGGTGTTCATCATCTCGGTGCTGATGCTGGCCTCCAGTCTGTGCATGTACTCGCTGGAGCACGACGCCCAGCCGGACGTGTTCAAAAACGCCTTTTCCGGCATCTGGTGGTCGGTCTCCACGCTCCTGACCGTGGGCTACGGCGACATTTACCCCATCACGCCGCTGGGCAAATTCATGAGCATCCTCATCACCTTTCTGGGTGTGCTGATGGTCGCCATCCCCACCGGTATCATTTCCGCCGGCTTTGTGGAGCAGTACTCCACCTTCAAGCGCATCGGCGACTACGCCCGGGAGGAGGACCTGGACTTCGTGCACGTGGAGCTCTCGCCCCGCGACGCCTGGGTCGGCAAGTGCATCAAGGATCTGCAGCTGCCCCGGGGCGTGATCATCGCGGTGATCCGGCGCGGCAGTGATATCGTCGTCCCCCGCGGCGACGTGGTGCTCAAGGCCTCCGACCGCATCATCCTCTGCGCCGAGGCGCTCAGGGACCAGGCTCCCGTGGCGCTTAAGGAGATCACGCTGCGCCGCAATCACGACTGGAACGGCCGCGCCATCCGGGATCTGGACATTTCGCGCCAGACCTATATCGTGATGGTGCGCCGCCGCGGCACGATGCTGGTGCCCCACGGCTCGCTGGTGCTGCTGGAGGGAGACAACGTGATCCTCTACAGCAAGGAGCGTCTGCCCCACGAGGCCAAAATCCCCGTCAATTGAACAGCAAAAGCCCGGCGTCCATCGGACGCCGGGCTTTATTAAGCTCTCTTAAGTTGTCAAGAATGGCATATCGTGGTATACTAATGTTATTATTTTCAAAGAAGGAGGAGCCGGCGTGGAACTGGGCATGGATCAGCTTTTGACACTTTCCAAGCTTTTGCTGATCGCACTTTCGCTGCTGATCATGATCCGCTGCGTTCGTTCGATGCTCTCCTCCGGCTATGAGTCCGAGACCTGGGGCCGCGTCCGGTTCGGCCGGGACGGCACGGACGTGACCCATTGGGAAAATCTGATCGGACGCGCGCGCAGCTGCGACATCCGCATCGACCGGGAAGACATCGCCCGCCTGCAGGCCGTGCTGCGCCGCTTTGACGACGGCAGCTGGCGGATCTACGACGTGTTCGGCCGCGGCGGCGTGTGGGTGGACGGCTCTCCGGCGGGGGAAAAGGGTCTGGAGATCGAGCCCGATTCGGTCATCCGCCTGGGCGACACGCGTCTGCGTCTCCAGGATCTGAGCGCCGAAGCGCGCGATAAGCTGGACGCCCAGCGCACCTTTGCCGGCAAGCGCGTCTCTCCCGCGCTGACGCTCTGCGAGCTGACGGCGTTCCAGCTGCTGCTTCTCTTCCAGCATCTGCTGATCGCGCCGGGCGACAAGCCGGCGCAGATCGCGCTGGGCTTCGCAGTCCTGATCCTGCTGGAGTGGTTCTGTTATTACGCCATGCGTCTGATCGGCCGCGGCGGCTTTGAGGTGGAGACCCTGGCCTTTTATCTCACGGGCCTGGGGGTCTCGGTCACGGCCACCGCCGCGCCGCAGGACATGTTCAAGCACACGGTGCTGATTCTGCTGTCCTTTGTGCTGTTTCTGCTGCTGGGGCTCTGGCTGCGGGATCTGCGGCGCGTGGAAAAGACCCGCGCCGTTGCCGCCGCACTGGCACTGGGACTGCTGGCGCTGAACATCTTCACCAGCGACGCGGTCAACGGCGCCAAAAGCTGGCTGAGCGTGGCGGGCTTCTCCTTCCAGCCCTCGGAGCTGGTAAAGGTGGCCTATCTCTACGCCGGGGCCGCCACGCTGGAAAAGCTCTTCCGCCGCGGCAACCTCTACGGCTTCATCCTCTTCTCCGCTGTCTGTGTCGGCGCGCTGGCGCTGATCGGGGATTTCGGTACGGCGCTGGTGTTTTTCCTGTGCTTTCTCGTGATCTCCTTCCTGCGCTCGGGCTCCCTTGCCACGGTGGTGCTGGCCGTGTCCGGCGCGGCCATGGCGGGCTTTCTCGCCGTCAGCGTCAAGCCCTACATTGCCCGGCGCTTCGCTCTCTGGGGCCATGTGTGGGAGGATGCCTACGGGGCCGGCTACCAGCAGACCCGCGCCCTGGGCGCGGCTGCCGGCGGCGGTCTTTTCGGCAAGGGTGCCGGCGGCGGCTGGCTGACCGAGGTCTTTGCCGCCGACACCGACATGGTCTTCGCCGTCATCTGTGAGGAGCAGGGCCTGATCATCGCCCTGTGCATGATGCTGGCGCTGCTGACGCTGTCCTTTTTCGCCGTGCGCACGGCCCGCCGGGGCCGCTCGGCCTACTACTCCATCTCCGCCTGCGCCGCGGTCAGCATCCTGCTGGCCCAGATGGCGCTCAACGTCTTCGGCTCGCTGGACCTGCTGCCCTTCACCGGGGTGACCTTTCCCTTTGTCTCTCGGGGCGGCAGCTCGCTGATCGCCTGCTGGATGATGATGGCCTTCATCAAGGGCGCCGACACCCGCCGCGGAGGCAGCTTTGTGGTAAAAACGCCGGCCCAGAGCCAGCGCACGGCCCCCGACAGCGCGCCGAAGGGCCGCGCCGCGCCGCGCTCGAAAGGAGGGCGCAGATGAAAAAAATCACCCGCCGCGCCTTCTCGGTGCTGCTGCTCTCGCTGGCGATCATCTTCGGCATGACCGTGTTCGTGCTGCGCTATGTGGACGAGGCGCAGACCTGGGCGCTGCGCTTTTCCCGGGCCAACGCCGGCGCCGGGGGCGAGCTGCTGGACCGCAACGGGGTTGTCCTGGCCTCTTTCGACGCCTCCCGCAGCGCCTTTGCCGAGGACGGCGAGATCCGCGTGGCCTGCTACCATGTGACCGGCGACTACTGGGACCGCACCGGCACCGGCGCGCTGAGCGCCTACTGGGGCGACATGCAGGAGTACTCCCTCCTCTCCGGCACCACGAAGAAGGAGCCGAAGCGCTTCACCCTGACCATCGACAGCGAGATCTGCCGCACGGCCTATTTCGCCGTGGGCTACAACCGCCGGGGCGCGGCCATGCTGATGAACTACAAGACCGGCGAGGTGCTGGCCATGGTGTCCGTGCCCTCGGTGGACCCCATCAACGGCGAGAGCGCCGTGGCCGACACGGCCTTCATCAACCGCTGTCTCTCGGCCTCCTTCCCGCCCGGCTCGATCTTCAAGCTGGTGACGGCGGCCGCCGCCATCGAGGACGTACCCGATCTCTTCTCCCGCGGCTACACCTGCGAGGGGCAGTACACCATCGGCACCGTGGACATCCACTGCACCGGCGTCCACGGGACCCAGAACGTGCGCGACGCGCTGGCCCACTCCTGCAACGCCGCCTTCGCCCAGATCGCGGTGGACACCGGCTACAACAGTCTCTACCGCCATGTAAAGGCCTACGGCTTTCTGGACACGCTGGAGCTCAGCGGTCTGCGCGCTATTCCGGGCTCTTATCGCAGCGAATACGCCGGAAACCCGGAGCTGGCCTGGTCCGGCATCGGCCAGTCCACGGACCTGGTCACCCCCTTTGCCATGCTGCGCTATGTCGCGGCCATCGCCAACGACGGCGTGCTCGTCACGCCGCACCTCATCCTCTCCGACGAGCCGGCGGAGCAGGTCCGTCTGGTGGAGGAGAGCACCGCCCGCGAGCTCAAGCGCATGATGAGCTACACCGCCTCCACCCAGTACAACCCCGCCGCCAATTTCCCCGGCATCTCCTATCTCTGCGCCAAGACCGGCACCGCCGAGCTGGGCGACGGCACTTCCCACGCCTGGTTCACCGGCTTTCTGGACGACAGCGAGCATCCCTACGCCTTTGTGGTGCTCATCGAGCGGGGCGGTGGCGGTCTGCAAACCGCGGCCCCTGTGGCCAACCGCATCCTGCACGCGGCCATCGCGGCGGAATAACAGCGAAGGAAAACACTATGATCGACATTACCGTGAACGGCCTGGAAAAGGAATTCGAGGTCGGCAAAAAAATACTGGACGGTCTGAGCTTCACCGTCAACAGCGGCGAGCATATCGGCATCCTCGGCCCCAACGGCTGCGGCAAGACAACGCTCTTCCGCATCCTCTGCGGCAGCGAGCGCGCCGACGAGGGCATTGCGGCCGTGGCGCCGGGCAAGCGCATCGGGCTGATCTCCCAGATCCCCGTGTTCCCCGCCGCCTGGACCACCGAGGACGTGCTGCGCGACGCCCACCGGCGGCTGTATGCCATCTCCCGGCGGCTGGACGAGCTGGGCACCCGCATGGAGCAGGACAGCTCCCCGGAGACGCTGCGGGAATATGACCGTCTGTCCGACGACTTCCGCCGTCTTGGCGGCTATGAGATGGACAGCGAGCGCAACCGGGTGGCCAACGGTCTGGGCATCACCGCCGAAATGCGCGCCCAGAGCTTCGACACTCTCTCCGGCGGAGAGAAGACAAGGGTCAACCTGGCCCGTCTGATTCTGGAGGACACGGATATCCTCCTGCTGGACGAGCCCACGAACCATCTGGACCTCCACGCCACCGAGTGGCTGGAGGAGTACATCCTGCACTTCAAGGGCACGGTGCTGGCCATCAGCCATGACCGCTGGTTTTTGGACACCGTGGCTCAGCGCTGCATCGAGATCTCCGGCGGCAAGGCCGAGTTTTACAGCGGAAACTACAGCTTTTACGTGACCGAGCGGCAGCGCCGCTTTGACGAAAAGCTCAAGCAGTACGAAAAGGACCAGGCCAAAATCGAGCAGCTCCAGCGCGCCGCCGAGCAGATGCACCTCTGGGCCTTCATGGGGGCGGACAAGCTGCACAAGCGGGCCTTCTCCATGGAAAAGCGCATCGAGCGCCTGTCCCAGACCGAAAAGCCCATCGAGGCGCGCAAGCTGGGCGTGAAGTTCCGCGAGCGGGGCTTTGAGGGCGACGAGGCCATCGTGGCGGACGGTCTGGAAAAGGGCTTTGCCGGACGCGTGCTCTTCTCCGGCGTATCGCTTGCGGTCACCGGCGGCGAGCGGATCGCCCTGGTGGGCGACAACGGCGCGGGCAAGTCCACCTTCCTCCGGCTCCTCATGGGCGAGGAGACGCCCGACGCCGGCTATATCTACCGGGGTCCGGCCATCCGCACGGCCTATCTGCCCCAGATGGTGCGCTTTGAAGACGAGAGCCGCAGCATGCTGGACGCCATGCTGTGGGAATGCCGCGTCCAGCCCCAGGAGGCCCGGGACCGGCTGGCGGCCTTCGGCTTCCGCGGCGAGGACGTGTTCAAAACCGTCGGCACCCTCTCCGGCGGGGAAAAAAGCCGTCTGAAGCTGTGCATGCTCATGGGCGGCGAGATCAATCTGCTGGTGCTCGACGAGCCCACGAACCATCTGGACATCGCCAGCCGCGAGTGGATGGAGGACGCGCTGAGCGACTATGAGCAGACGCTGCTCTTTGTCTCCCACGACCGTTACTTCATTGAAAAGTTTGCCACCCGCATCTGGTCGCTGCAGGACGGCGTGCTCACCGATTTTCGCGGCGGCTGGCGGGCCTTTGGCGAGTGGAAAGAGCGCCAGAGCGTTTTCCAGAAAAACGCCGAAAAGAACGAGAAAAAGGAAAAGCGCGACACGCGCGCGCCGCGCCCGGCCAACGCCGAGCGACAGATCGCCAAAACAGAAAAAGAGATCGCCGCGCTGGAAAAGAAGATCGCTGCCATCGAGCAGGAGGAGGCGGAAAACGCCGCGGATTACCAGAAGCTGCTCTCCCTCGGTGCGCAGAAGGAGGAGCTGGACGCCCAGCTCATGACACTCTACGAAAAGTGGGAGGCTCTCCATGACATATAAAGCGAAGCATGAAACCGATGCACAAAAGAAGAAACCCTGGCCGCTGCTGATCGCGGCGGTGATCCTGGCGGGGATCGCCATGGTCACGGCGCGTTTGGGCATGGGCTTTGTGCCCTATCCCATCGCCTTTGGTTCCGTGGTGCTGCTGATTCTGGCCTATGTCCGGCTGCGGCCCAACTGGGCCATCGTCGCCGCGACGCTGGGCGGTCTCGCGGTGATGCTGCGCTTTGCGGCCCGGGGCTATGCCTGGTGGGCCTATGCGCTGCTGTTCGTGGCGGCGCTTGTGGTGCTGCACCACTTTCTGCCCACCGTGCTGTGGAAGATCGTCGTGATCCTCACCTGTCTGGGGCTGGTCTATTTTGGCGTGGTGGAGAGCTTCATCATCAAAAACGCCCGCACCGACCCCGACGACGGCCGCGACTATCTGATCGTCCTGGGCGCCGCGGTCTACGGCGATCAGCCCTCGCTGACGCTCATCCGCCGCATGGAAGGCGCCATGGACTATCTCGACCGCCACCCGGACAGCGTGGCCATCGTCTCCGGCGGCATGGGCCCGGGCGAGACCGTCACCGAGGGTCAGGCCATGTACGACTGGATGACGGCCCACGGTGTGGACGGCGCGCGCATCCTCATCGAGGACAAGGCCACCTCCACCGAGGAGAATCTCAGCTATTCCTTTGACATCATCCGCGCCCGCGGCCAGGAGCCGGCGGGCAGGGTCGCCATCGTCTCCAGCGCCTATCACCTGTACCGTGCCAAGCTCTTCGCGAACAAGCTGGGCGTGCCGGACGCCGCGGGCGTTGCCGCCCCCTGGGGCTATTTCTTCGTCATGCTCAACTATTTCATCCGCGAGGCCTTCGGTGTCACGCATTTCTGGCTTCTGGGAGACTGAGCAGGGTATAAAAAAAGTCTGTGAGCTAGCTCACAGACTTTTTTTATGTGTTTTTTCAGTCCTCCCAGCCCTGCATCCGGTCGAAGATGGCGAACAGGGCGTGCTCGCGCTCGTCGATCATCCGTGTCTCGTCGCCGAATTCCATCACCCGACCGGAACTGTCGTTCCGCTCCCAGGCGACCGCCCCCTCGCCGTTGGGATCGCCCGCGGCGGTGAAGCGGCAGAAGGCGGCGAACATCTGCGCGCTGAGCTCCCGGTCACGCGCGTCATACAGGCGCGAGTCCGCCGGGATATTGCCGTAGAAATACACCTCCTCGCCGCTGTGCCAGGGGCCGAGACGTCCGTTGTCGCGGGAGAAATAGTACTCCCAGACCGGGATGCCGTTCGCCGTGGCCAGCCGGTTGAGACAGTAGTGGGAATAGTCAAAGAAGATCGCGCCGTAGATCTCAGCCCAGTTTGCCCGCGCCTCCTCGTCGGTACCCGCCGGATAGAGGGCCAGGATTTCATCGGCATACTCCTTGAAATAGGCCCGGACCTTGTCTTCATAGTTCTTCATATCCGCCTGGGAGAAGAGGATGAAGGGCCCGCTCTCCCGGCTGTTGTAGCCGTGCAGGATCGCCTGCTCGTTGTGCACACCCCGGCGGTAGGACTCATAGGGCGTCTCGGTGAGGGCGTAGCCGTCCACAGTCATGTGGTGCTGGGTAGCGGCCTCGCCCACCAGCTCCTCCGCGCTGAGGGCGCGCAGCTCGGCCAAGTTGCTCACCCCGTGCCGCTCCCGCAGGGCCCGCCCGCTCTCCAGCGCCTCGTCCAGCAGCCGGAAGGAGTGGGGCGGCTCGACGGAGGCCACAGTGGAGCTCTCCAGGATCACCCGCTCGAACAGGCCCTCCGCCAGCGGCGAGGTGCACAGCGCGCTCACGCCGGCCGCTCCGGCCGATTCTCCGGCCAGGGTCACGTTGTTCGGATCGCCTCCGAAGGCCGCGATGTTGTCCCTCACCCACTCCAGCGCCGCGATCTGATCCAGCAGACCGTAGTTGCCCGTCGTGCCGAAGGGCGATTCCGCCATCAGCTCCTCATCGGCGTAATACCCGAAAACACCCAGTCTGTAAGCGAAATTGACGTATACCACGCCCTCACGGGCCATGCTCTCGCCCCGGTAGTCGCCGTACCAGGGCTGTCCGGTCTGCAGCGAGCCGCCGTGGATATACACGAACACCGGCAGAGCGCTCTGCTCTCCGGCCGGCTTGAACACGTTCAGATACAACGCGTCCTCGCTGACCGGGGCCACACTGTTGTCCGTCAGCGAGATCCTGTAATCGTGATAGCCGATGATCTGCGCAAGAGAGTCGTAGATCGGCAGGTTGGTGGGCTGCATGCTCATGGGCGCAAAATGGTCGCAGACCAGCGTGCCGGACCAGCTTTTGGCGCTCTGCGGCACGCACCAGCGCAGCTCGCCCACGGGCGGCGCGGCATAGGGGATGCCGGTAAAGATCTCCACCGCACCGTCGGCGGTTTTCACGCCCTGGACCTTTCCCTTGTCCGTCATCACGATCCCGGAGGGCCCGCCGTTTTTCCCCTCCACCGCCGGCACGCGCTTCGTCGGCGGCCAGGTGGTAAAGAGGATGGCGGCAAACAGCGCGATCCAGCCGATCCAGCACAGGAAGCGCAGCGCGCCGTGCCGGACTCTGCCGTGGAGATAAACGAAGAGGAACGCCGCCACGGCCAGCAGAGCAAAGCCGAAGAGCGTGTTTTTATTCAGCTCCAGCACCGCGAGCATCACCGCCAGCAGCAGGCCGAAGCCGATCCAGAAGCCGGGAGAGTGTTTTTTCATACGCATCACCGTTTCTTTTCAGGATTTGCTTTTATTATATCGGAGCGCCGACGCGCCGTCAATCTTCTCTCTTGCCCTTGCACCGATCGGTCGGCTTTGATAGAATAGTGATCATCAAATCAAGGAGGTGATCCTGTGGAGATTCGACGGCTCGACGCATCCTGCGCCGACGCGCTCGCCCCGCTTGCAGCCGCCTTTCGCGCGACGCTGTGTTCCTTGAGCGGTTTTTCGTCGCAGGGAGACGTAAACATGGCCAAAGAAGAACTGTTGGAATACTTTCAGGCCGGGTACCCGATCTACGCCGCGGAGGAAAGCGACACGTTTGTCGGCTACGTCGTCTGTCGGACGCAGGATGGTCTTGTCTGGGTAGAGCAGCTGTATGTCGATCCCGCTTGACGCCGTGATCCGTTTTCTGCGCGCCAGGGGCTATACGGTGCTCAACCTGCTTGAAATCCGCAAGCCCTATCGCGCTGAAAAGCCGCGGCGGACGATCGACGTGAACGGATACCGGTTCGATTATTGACGTAAAAAAGCGCCCTTTCGGGCGCTTTTTTCGTTTCTTTCCGTCATTCCAGCATCAGTCGGATGATTTCCTTATCCGTCTCCAGCATACCGTTGCGGGCCAGGCGCCCGACGATGGCGATGGTATTCTCCACGCCCTTTTTCACGATGCCGTCGCCGCCGTAGAATTCATTGCCGTCCCGCACCATGGCCAAACCCAGCAGCCCCGCGTCCACCGCCGCGGCGATCTTGGCCGCGCAGCTGGCCTTGGCCCCGTCGCAGACGATGCCGGAGGTGACGGCCACGGTGTTGACGATCACATGGGCGATGGTCTCAAAGCGTCCGCCCTGGAGATAGGCGATGCCCGCGGCGGCGCCCGCCCCGGCGCTGACCGCGCCGCAGTAGGCCGACAGCCTTCCGATACCGGTTTTCAGATGGATCGTCACCAGGTTCGACACGGTCAGCGCCCGCAGCAGCTCCTCGGCGCTTTTCCCCGTCTCCCGGGCGTAGACGATCACCGGCACGGAGGTTGTGATGCCCTGGTTGCCGCTGCCGGAGTTGATGATCACCGGCATCTCGCAGCCGTTCATACGCGCGTCGCTGCCCGCCGCTGCCCAGGCCCGCAGCTTGTAGCCCAGGTCATTTTCATGGCCGTGCAGCAGCGTCTTGCCGATGTTGGCCCCGTAGCTGTTTTTCAGTCCCTCGCCGGCGATGGCCATGTTATAGGCGATCTGCCGCTCCAGGATTTCGCGCACGTCCTCAACAGATACGCTCCCGGCGAAGTCCACGATCCTCTCCACGCTCAGACAGCCCCGGTCGCTCATTTCCTCCCCGCCATCGGCGCCGGGCGTTTTTTCCAGCAGCGTTTTGCCGTTGCGGCGCACGAGGGTGATATTGGTGTGATAGTCGGTGATGCGCACCTTCGCGCTGTTCTCCCCGGCGCTGGCCGTCAGCAGGATATCGAAGATATGGGGCGTATCCGCGTGGACGACGGTGATTGGCGTGCGCTCCAGGTAGCGGGCGATGGCGGCGGCGTCCTCCGCCGTCAGATGAGCCAGCACCTCCAGCTCCGCCTCCGCGTCTCCTTTCGCGGCTCCCGCGGCTGCGGCTGCCTCAATGCCCTTCATGCCGCCGGTATTGGGCACGACCACGCTTTTGACGTTTTTGATGATATTGCCGCTGACGGCTACCTCCATCCGCTCCGGCAGGCAGCCCAGGACCTCTCTGGCCCGGGCGGCTGCGTAGGCGATGGCGATGGGCTCGGTGCAGCCCATCGCGGGCAGCAGCTCCTCGCGCAGGATCTGGACATAGGCGGCATAACAGGGATCGGTTGAATTCATGTTTCTCTCTCCCTTCGCAGCGTGACAAAAAAGGACCGTGACAATACACGGTCCTTTTTTCCTTACGGGTTCATCGTATAGTTGGGCGCTTCCTTGGTGATGTAAATGTCGTGGGGGTGGCTCTCCTTCAGTCCGGCGCTGGTGATGCGGACGAACTTGCTCTTCGTGCGCAGCTCCTCGATATTGTGGGCGCCGCAATAGCCCATGCCGGAGCGCAGACCGCCCATCATCTGGAACACGGTTTCGGAAACGGGTCCGCGGAACGGGACGCGGCCCTCCACGCCCTCGGGGACCAGCTTCTTGTTGTCCTGCTGGAAGTAACGGTCCTTCGAACCGCGCTGCATGGCGCCGATGCTGCCCATGCCGCGGTAGACCTTGAACTGGCGGCCCTGGAACACCTCGGTATCGCCCGGGGCCTCCTCGCAGCCGGCCAGCATCGAGCCCATCATGACCACGCGGCCGCCGGCGGCAATGGCCTTGGTGATGTCGCCGGAGTACTTGATGCCGCCGTCCGCGATGACGCCGATGCCGTAGTGGTCGGCCATCTCCGCGCAGCGGAGGATCGCCGTGATCTGCGGCACGCCGATACCGGCCACCACGCGGGTGGTGCAGATGGAGCCGGGGCCGATGCCCACCTTGACGCAGTCGGCGCCGGCCTTGATGAGGGCCTCGGTGGCTTCGGGCGTGGCGACATTGCCCGCCACCAGCTGGGCGTCGGGGTATTTCTCCTTGACCTGGCGGACGCAGCGCATGATGTTGGCGCTGTGGCCGTGGGCGCTGTCCAGCACCAGCACGTCCACGCCCGCGTCCAGCAGGGCGCCGGTGCGGTCCAGGATGTCCTTCGTCACGCCGATGGCGGCGGCGCAGAGCAGTCTGCCCGCGCTGTCCTTGGCGGAGTTGGGGTATTTGAGGACTTTTTCGATATCCTTGATGGTGATGAGGCCCCGCAGGACGTTGTCGTCGTCCACGATGGGCAGCTTTTCGATACGGTGGCGGCGGAGGATCTCCTTGGCCTCGTCCAGCGTGGTGCCCACCTTGCCGGTGACAAGGCCCGTGCCGGTCATGACCTCGGCAATTTTGCGGGCCAGATCGGTTTCAAACTTCATGTCGCGGTTGGTGATGATGCCCACCAGACGGCCGTCGGCGTCCACGACGGGAACGCCGGAGATCCGGTACTTGGCCATCAGCGCCTCGGCGTCGCCCAGCGTCTTGTCCGGGGTCAGGGAGAAGGGGTTCGAAATAACGCCGTTCTCCGAGCGCTTGACCAGATCCACCTGCTCGGCCTGCATATCGATGCTCATGTTCTTGTGGATGACGCCGATGCCGCCCTCGCGGGCAATGGCGATGGCCATGCGATACTCGGTCACGGTATCCATGGCGGCGCTCATGATGGGGACGTTCAGATGGACACGCTCGGTCAGTTTGGTGGAAAGGTCCACGTCTGCGGGAAGCACATCGCTTTCTGCGGGGACAAGCAGTACGTCGTCAAAGGTCAGTCCCTCGCCCACGATCCGGCTGGAATACAGTTCCTGAAGCTCCATGCGTTTCTCCTTCACATCGTAATATTTACCGCGGCACACGGCGCCGCGCGGGTTGTTATTATGAGTAATTATACCAAAATCTCCGGTCCTGTCAACATTTTTTCCAGGCTTGAGAGCGTGTCGGCAATGGCGTCGGCGCCGGCTGCTTCCAGCTCTCCCGGCGCGGCGTAGCCGTAGCGCACGCCGATGCAGGCGATGCCCGCCGCGTGGGCGCCGAGGACGTCGTACCTGGTGTCGCCGATGAGGACGCAGGACTCTTTCGCCGCGCCCAGCTCCGCGATCACGCTCTCGACGATCTCCCGCTTGGTGTTGTTGTTCCCCTCCAGACCGCTGCCGCGGACCACGTCGAAGTATTCCCGCAATCCCGCGCTCTGCAGCAGCTGCTCCGCCAGCACGAGGGGCTTGGAGGTGGCCACGGCCAGCGTGAGCCCCTTGCCCTTGAGTCCGTCGAGGAACTCCCGCATGCCGGGAAAGGGACGGCTCTCATAGACGCCGATGGGGAGATAGCGCTCCTGAAACAGGCCCCGGGCCTCTTCTGCCTTTTCGCGGGAAAAGCCGTACATCTCCATGAACTTGTCCACCAGCGGCGGCCCGGCGAAGCACCGCAGCTCTTCCGTTTCCGCGCTGACGCCCAGCTTCTGCAGCGCGTACTGGGCGCTCCTGGCAATGCCCTCCACCGTGTCATAGAGCGTGCCGTCAAAGTCAAAGAGGATAGTATCGATCATGCTTTTTCTCCCTTGCGTTTTTCGTCATTATAAGCGCGGCCGCTTTCGGTGTCAATCGCGCGCGGCGGCGGATATAATAAGACTGCCACTTTGAAGGGAGGACCACCATGGAAACAAGCTATTTTCTCGGCGCGAACAGCGCCCGGGGCTTCTGCTCGCTCTACGAGGGCTTCGGAAGCGCGCGGGGGGCGTATCTTTCGATCATCAAGGGCGGCCCGGGAACGGGCAAATCCGGTCTGATGCGCGCCATCGGCAGCGAGGCCGTGCATCGGGGCTATGATGTGGAGTATGTCCTCTGTTCGGGGGATCCGGATTCGCTGGACGGCCTGCTGATCCCCGCGCTGGGCCGCGCCTGGTGCGACGGCACGGCGCCCCATGTGTCCGAGCCCGCTGCCTTCGGCGTGGACGGGGAGTATCTCAACGTGGGCCAGTTCTGCCGCACGCCGCTGCCGGAGGCCGAGCGTCAACGGGTTTTGTCGCTCAGCGGCGCCTATAAGGGGCGCTATGCGCACGCATATGCGCTGCTCGCCGCCGCCCGGGAGACCGAGCGCGCCATCTCCCCCGCCCCCTGCTCCCCTGTCGAGCAGGAACGGGCAGGCGAGGTGCTGCGGGCTCTGTGCGGCCGTCTGGCCCCGCCGCAGCTGGAAAAAGGCGTGCTGCTGCGCCGCTTTGCCGGGGCCATCAGCTGCCGGGGCGTTCTGCGTCTGAGTGAGAGCTTTGAGCGCTGCAAGCTGATTTACTGCTGTGAGGACGGCTGCGGTCTGGCGGGCGGGGCGCTGCGTATGCTGCGCGACGAGGCGCTGGGGCGCACCGCTCTGGTGATCGAATATCTCTCGCCCCTGGATGCCTCCACCATCGACGCCCTGCTGCTGCCGGAGCTGTCGGCGGTGTTTGTGCGCGGCTCGCTGGCCGTGCCCCATGCCCGGCGTATCGCCCTGGACCGGCTGGCCGGCGATCTGGAGAGCGTGAAGCAGCGGCGGCGGGAAAAGCGCGCGGCGCGGCGGGAGGCCGAGCGGTATATCCAGGCCGCCTGCGGCGCGCTCAGCGAGGCCAAGGCCCTGCACGATGAGCTGGAGGCCGTCTACAAGCCCTTCATGGACTATGCCGCACTGGACGCCTTCACGGCCCGGGAGATCAGGCGGGTGTTCGCCTAAAGGCAAAGCGCCGCTGATTGCGGCGCTTTGCCTCTGTTATTTCTTTCCCAGCAGACCGTCCAGCAGTCCTTCCTTCAGACCGCCGAGGATCCCGCCGTTGTTGCCCAGATTCTCCAGCTTGCTGTCCAGCTTCAGGAGCTTCATGATCTCGGCCATATCCAGATCCTCGCCCTTGAGGATCTTCAGCGCGTTTTTCTTCGCGTCCGACGTGGCGGCGCGATAAGCCTCCAGCAGCTTCTTCTCCGCTGCGCTCAGCGTGTCAGCGTCTTTGGCGGCAGTCTTTTTCGCGGTGGATGTTTTCTTCGTGGAGGTCTTTTTGGCCGTCTCGGTCTTTTTGGGGGTGCCTGTCTTTTTGGCGCTGCTCTCGCCCTCCTTGGCGGCGGCGAGCAGCGAGCTCTGCGTCACGCCGGTGGCCTTGGCAATGGCCTTGAGCGCCGTCTGGCTCAGCTCCTTCTCCCCGCGCTCGGCCTTGCCGATATCCGACGCGCTCAGTCCGTCGATCTTTTTGGCCAGCGCCTCCTGGCTCAGTCCGGCCTTGGTGCGTGCTTCCCTGATCAGTGCTCCGACTTTGTTCGCCATAGGTTCAGATCCTTTCTGTCGTATTCCGGTTTTTTCTGCTTTCAGCATAGCACATTCCGTCCCTGCGCGCAACAATTGACTTTTTATTCGCAAGCGTCTATGATAAACGCAAGAATATTCACCCGGAGGACTTGGCATGATCGATTTTTCCTGTGATTACAACTGCGGCTGCGCGCCTCAGATCCTTGAGGCGCTCACCGCGGCCAACGAGCGTCAGCACGTGACCTACGGCCAGGACGCCATTTCCGCACGCGCAAAGGAGAAGATCCGCGCCGCGGTGGGAAACCCGGAGGCGGACGTGTGTTTTCTGGTGGGCGGCACCCAGACCAACGCCACCGTTCTCTCCGCGCTGCTGCGCCCCTGGGAGGGTGTGATCAGTCCCTGCACGGGCCATATCGCCGTGCACGAATCCGGGGCCGTGGAGGCTACGGGCCACAAGGTGCTGACCATACAGGGTGACGAGACCGGCAAGCTCTCCCATGCCGCGCTGGAGGCCTACCTCCAGGGCTTCTACGCCGACGAGACCTATCCCCACATGGTGCAGCCCGGCGCGGTATACCTGTCCCATCCCACGGAGTACGGCGGGCTCTATCATGCGGACGAGCTGCGCGCCATCCGGGCGATCTGTGACACATACGGCCTTGCGCTGTTTGTGGACGGAGCGCGTCTGGCCTATGCCCTGGCCTCGCCGGAGACGGACGTGTCTCTGCCCCTGCTGGGAGAGCTGTGCGACGCCTTTTACATCGGCGGCACCAAATGCGGCGCGCTGATGGGTGAGGCCGTGGTCTTCCGCCGTGAGCAGAAGGGCTTCTTTACCGCCCACAAGCAGCGCGGCGCACTGCTGGCCAAGGGCTTTCTTTTAGGGCTTCAGTTCGACACGCTCTTTTCCGACGAGCTCTATTTCCGTCTCGGCCGAAATGGCACGGAGTGCGCGCTGGCGCTGCGCGAGGCTCTGCGCGGAATGGGCGTTGCCTTCCGTCCCGAGAGCGGCAGCAACCAGCAGTTTCCCGTGCTGAGCGCGGCGCAGCTGCAAAAGCTCGACGGCAAGGTGGGTTATGAGATCTGGCATCGCCTGCCCGACGGCGGCGCGGTGATCCGCCTGTGCGCCTCGTGGCGGACGACGAGAGCGGACGTGGACGCGGTGCTTTGCGCGCTGCGCGCGTAGTTTCTAATATCTAGTATCTAGTTTCTATACTGATACCCGGTAGAAAACAGACGGGGATTTGCGAGGCGGATTTGTGTCGGGCAAGGCGAAGCCCGCAGTGAATAATGGAGATATATTTGCAAGGGCTTTAACGCAGCATGGCGCAAATCCGGCCGCAAAGATTGTCTTGTTTTTTATCGGGTGTCAGTATAAGTAATAAAAGAGCTGTGAAAACGATCGTTTTCACAGCTTTTTTGTGTTTAAAAATCAAACAGGTTTATCTGGTTGGTGTCCGGCATGTCGCCCAGCGCGCCAAGGCCCTTGAGCACCTCCAGGTGGGTCTGGCTGACCTTGGGACAGTCGGCTCCCAGCTCCTGGATGGAGATATACTCCTTGCCGCTGTGGCCGCAGCGGGCCAGATCCTCGGCCGCGGTCTCGCCCAGGCCGGATATGGACACGAAGGGAGGACGCAGCTGGCCGTTGTCGATCAGGAATTTGGCCGCGTCGGATTTGTACAGGTCGATGGGGGCGAAGGTGAAGCCGCGCATATTGAACTCGTACACGGCCTCCAGCGTGACCAGCAGATCGTCCTCGTTGGCGGTGCGGTCGCCCTTGCGCCTGAAGTCGTTGATCTTGCGGCGCACGCTCTCGGTGCCGCCGCACATCATGGCCGCGTCGAAGCCGCCCTTCTGGCTGCGGCGGTAAAAATACGCCGAATAGAAGGCCAGCGGCTCGTGCACCTTGAACCACGCGATGCGAAAGGCCATCATGACGTAGGCCACAGCGTGGGCCTTGGGAAAGAGGTAGGCGATCTTGCGGGCCGATTCGATCCACCAGTCCGGCACGCCCATGTCGCGCATCTGCTGCTCGGCGTCGCCGGGAAACTCGCCGCTTTTCTTGACCTTGCCCTTACGCACGGCCTCCATGGTTTTGAAGGCCAGCGCGGGCTGCATCCCCTTCTGGATCAGATAGATCATGATGTCGTCGCGGCAGCCGATGGTCTGGTTGACGTCGGCGATGCCGTCCACGATCAGATCGTGGATGTTGCCGGCCCACACGTCGGTGCCGTGGGAGAAGCCGGACAGACGCACCAGCGTGTCGAAGGCTCTGGGCTGGGTGTCCACCAGCATCTGGCGGGTAAAGGGCGTTCCGAACTCCGGTACGCCGATGGAGCCCGTGTGGCCGATGATGGGGTCGTCCTCCGGCAGACCCAGCACGGCGGGTGAGGTAAAGATCGCCATGGTGTCCGGGTCGGACAGGGAGATCTCCTTGGCGTCCACGCCGGTCATATCCTCCATCATGCGGATCATCGTGGGGTCATCGTGGCCCAGCTCGTCCAGCTTCAGTAGGTTGGCCTCCATGCAGTGGTATTCGAAATGGGTCGTGATGATGTCGCTGTTGGGGTCGTCGGCCGGGTGCTGGACGGGGCAGAAATCCGTCACGTCCATATCCTGGGGGATGATGACCAGGCCGCCGGGATGCTGGCCGGTGGTGCGCTTGATGCCCACCAGTCCCAGCGTCAGCCGGTTTTCCTCGGCCTTGGTGGTGTGGATGCCGCGCTCCTCCAGATATTTTTTCACATAGCCGAAGGCGGTCTTCTCGGCCAGCGTGCCGATGGTGCCGGCGCGGAAAACATGGTCCGAGCCGAATAGCACCTCGGTGTACTTGTGGGCCTTGGCCTGGTACTCGCCGGAGAAGTTCAGATCGATATCGGGGGTCTTTTCGTTGCCGGGGAAGCCCAGGAAGGTTTCAAAGGGGATGTCGAAGCCGTCACGGCGCATGCGCGTGCCGCATTCCGGGCAGTCCTTCTCGGGCATGTCCGCGCCGCAGCCGTAGCTGCCGTCGGTGATGAACTCGCTGTGGCAGCACTTGGGGCACACGTAGTGGGGCGGCAGCGAGTTGACCTCGGTGATGCCGGACATGTAGGCCACGATGGACGAGCCCACACTGCCCCGGCTGCCAACCAGATACCCGTGCTCCAGCGAATTCTGCACCAGCTTCTGGGCGCTCATGTAAATGACGTCGTAGTGATGGGACAGAATGGTGTTGAGCTCGATATCCACGCGCTCCTGCACGATCTGGGGCGGGGTCTCGCCGTAGATGCGGTGCATCTTCGAGTAGACCAGCTCCTTGAGCTGCTCGGCCGAGTGCTCGATCTTGGGCGGGAACAGGTCCTTGGGCAGCAGCTCGATGGGCTCCACCTGCTCGGCGATGGCGCGGGTGTTGGTGATGACTACCTCCCGGGCGGTCTCCTCGCCCAGATAGGCGAACTCGGCGAGCATCTCGTCCGTGGTGCGGAAGTAGATCGGGCAGTCCCGGTCGGCGTCCGAAAACTTCTTGGCCGCCTGGAGGATTTTTCGATATTGCTCGTCCTCGGCGTCGAGGAAATGCACGTCGCTGGCCGCGATGACTCTCTTGCCCAGTCTGCGCCCCAACTCCAGGATGCGTCGGTTATAGTCCTGCAGCACCGTCTCGTCCTTGACCGTGCCGTTCTCCACCAGAAAGCCGTTGTTGCAGATGGGCTGGATCTCCAGATAGTCATAGAAGGAGGCGATCTGCTCCAGCTCGCTGTCGCTCGCGCCCTTCATCACGGCGCCGTACAGCTCGCCCATGCCGCAGGCCGAGCCCACCAGGATGCCCTCCCGGTGTCCGATCAGCAGGCTTTTGGGTACGGTGGGCACCCGGTGGAAGTATTTCAGATAGCTCTGCGAGATCATCTCGTAGAGGTTTTTCAGTCCCTTGCGGTTCAGGACCAGCAGGATCATGTGGTAGGTCTTGGCCACGTCCGTGCGCCGCAGAGAGTGATAAATGGTCTCGATATCGTCCACGGTCTTTGCGCCCTGGGCCGCCAGCATGGGCAGGAACTTGCCCATGATGCGCGCCACGACCAGCGCGTCGTCCGAGGCGCGGTGGTGGTTGAACTTGGGCAGATCCAGATAGTTGGACACGATGTCCAGCTTGAAGCGCTTCAGATCCGGGCACAGGGCCTGGGACAGGGCCAGGGTGTCCAGGAACACCGGTGAGAACTTGATGCCGTGGCGCAGGGCGCAGGCGCTCATGAAGCCCACGTCGAAGTGGGCGTTGTGGGCGATGATGGGCCGGTCCCCCACGAAATCCATAAACATCCGCAGCGCCTCTTCCTCCTTCGGCGCCCCGGCAACATCGCTGTCGCGGATACCGGTGAGCTCGGTGATGTCGGCGGGGATGGGCTTTTCGGGGTCCACAAAGGTGTTGAATTCCCGGAGCACCTCGCCGCCCGAGAAGATCCAGGCGCCGATCTCGGTCATCCGGTCGCTCTGGGCGTTGAGGCCGGTAGTCTCGATGTCGAAGGCCACAAACTCGGTGTCCAGAGGCAGACGGCTCTTGCCGATGACGGCGCTGTTGCCGTCCATGTCGTTGAGGAAGTAGCACTCCACGCCGTAGATGATCTTGACGTTGTGCTTTTTTCCGGCCTTCCACATGTCCGGGAAGGCCTGTGCCACGCCGTGGTCGGTGACGGCGATGGCGTCCATGCCCCAGTATTCGGCCCGGGCCACGATGGCCTCGGGGTCCGTCAGCGCGTCGAGAGCGGAGAAGCGGGTGTGCATGTGCAGCTCCACGCGCTTTTCCGGGGCGTTGTCGGGGCGTATGTAGCGCTTGCCCTTCATGATGTTGCGCGGGTCGATGACCACGTCGTCGTCGTATTTGCTGTAAATGACCTCGCCCTGGACGAACAGGTGCTTGCCCACGCTCACCGCGTCGATCACGCTCTTGTCGTCGTCGGCGCGCAGGAACTTGCTGATGCGGATCGAGCCCGTGCGGTCGGTCATATCAAAGCACAGCACCGCGCCGCCGTTTTTGACCGTGCGGCTGGTGACGGCGATCACGTCGCCCTCCACCGTGACCTTGCCGGACTCCAGGTTCAGCGTGCGCATCTCCACCGGCCGGGCCTTGATGGCCTTGCCGAAGAGCACGTCGCCCTTTGGGGCCTCGCCGCTGTGGGACACGCTGCTCACCGCCGGGGCGGTGGCCGGCTTGGGCCGGGGATAGTCGGGGATAATGGCCACGCCGGAGAGGATGTAGTCGTTCCGGATGCGGTCGCTCAGCTGCGCCACCTCCGACATGGAGGGCATGGCGGCGAAGCGGGCGCAGACCGTCAGCGTGCGCTCCTCCTCGTCCAGCTGCACGTCCGTGACAAAGGCCGCCTCCAGTCCCCCGCAGGCGTCCTTCAGATCGGCGCAGCCGGGGAAGAAGGTCAGAAAGGAGGTGTGCTCGCTCATTGTCCGTCCTCTTCGATCATACGCAGAAGCGCGTCGAACAGCTCTTCATAGGCATAGGTGCCGACCACCACTCCTTTTTTGAAGATCAGGCCCTTGTCCACGCCGCCGGCGATGCCGTAATCGGCCTCGCGGGCCTCGCCGGGGCCGTTGACCACGCAGCCCATTACCGCCACGGTGATGTCGCGGTCGATGTCGCGCACGGCCTCCTCCACCCGCTGGGCCAGACCGATCAGATCGATCTCCGTCCGCCCGCAGGTGGGGCAGGAGACGAACTTGACGCCGCCCGTGCGCACGCCGGCGGCCTTCAGGATCGCGATCCCGGCGCGGACCTCCTCGATGGGGTCGGCGGTCAGCGACACGCGGATCGTGTCGCCGATGCCCTCGGAGAGCAGCGTGCCGATGCCGACGGCGGACTGGATGGTGCCGTTGAAGAGCGTGCCCGTCTCGGTCACGCCCAGGTGCAGCGGATAGGGAAAGGCCTCGGACGCGGCGCGGTAGCTGGCGATGGTCAGCGGCACGGACGAGGATTTGAGCGACAGGCAGATGTCGTCGAAATCATATTTGTTCAGCAGGTCGATATGGCCCTGCGCGCTCTCCACCAGGGCCTCCGGGCAGGGGTGGCCGTACTTTTCCAGCAGTCGTTTTTCCAGACTGCCCGCGTTGACGCCGATGCGGATGGGGATATGCCGTTGCCGGCAGGCCTCCGCCACGGCCCTGACGTTCTCCTCCGCGCCGATGTTGCCCGGATTGATGCGGATCTTGTCGATGCCGCGTGCGGCGGCCTCCAGCGCCAGGCGATAGTCAAAATGGATATCGCCCACCAGCGGGATGTGGATGCGCTCCTTGATCGCGCTGACGGCCTGGGCCGCACGCATATCCGGGATGGCCACGCGCACGATGTCGCAGCCCGCCTTCTCGAAGGCCAGGATCTGGGCAACCGTGGCCTCCACATCCCAGGTCTTGGTATTGCACATGGACTGGACGCTCACGCGCGCCCCGCCGCCCATGGCGACGGAGCCGACGTTGATTCTTTTTGTATTCTCTCTCTTCATGTCTTTGTCACTATCCTGAAAATGTCATGGAACATCACATAGGCCATCAGCGCCAGCAGCAGCACCATGCCCGCGGCGTGGATATACCCCTCGTATTTGGGGTCCAGCTTCTTGCGCGTGATGAGCTCGATGAGCGCCGTGATGAGCAGCAAAAACACCCGCCCGCCGTCCAGCGCCGGGATGGGCAGCATGTTCATCACCGCCAGGTTCACCGCGATAAACGCGCCAAGGTAGAATATGCTGTACAGTCCGTCGGACACACTCTCGGCCTGCTCGCCGGTCTCGGCCATCATGTCCACGATGCCCACCGGGCCGGACAGGTCGTTGACCGACACCTTGCCGCCCACCAGCTGGCCCAGCGCGTCCCAGACCATGCGCACAAACTCCATGGTCGTGGCCCCGGCATAGCGCAGCTTGTTGCCCAGCGTGGGCTCGTCAAGGCCGAAGGTGAAGCCGTACATCTTGTTCTCATAGCCTTCATAGCTGATGCGGACCATGTGAAAATCCTCCAGCTTCACCCGATGGCCGTCACGGATCACGACGATGTCGTGGTCCTCTCCGCCCGCGGCAAGGAAATCGGCCACGTCGTAGTACTGCCAGACGCGTCTGCCGTCGATGCTGCGGAAGCGGTCGCCCACCTGCAGGCCGCTGTCGCTCTCATAGGGGCAGCCCTCCATGAAGGAGGCGATGGTGGGCGCGCGGAAGCCGCCGGCGTTGGAAAACAGGATCAGCACGATGAGAAAGCCCGTGAGAAAGTTCATGCACGAGCCCGCCGCCAGGATGATCAGCCGTTTCCAGATCGCCTGGTTGGCGAAGGAGCGGGGATCGTCGCTGCCGCCGTCCTCCCCCTCCATGGCGCAGAAGCCGCCGAAGGGGATGCAGCGCAGGGCGTACAGGGTCTCCCCCTTTTGTTTTTTGAAGATCGCCGGGCCCATGCCCACCGAGAATTCCAGCACCTTCACGCCGCTGAGCTTGGCGGCGGTGAAGTGTCCCAGCTCGTGCACGGCGATCAGCAGGCCGAAAATCAGAATGGCGATTGCGATATACAGAATGCTCATTTACAGGTAATTCTCCGTTACAAACTCGCGCGCGGCGCGATCCGCCTCCAGGATGGTGTCCAGATCGGGGTCGGCCACATTGCCGAAATGCTCCACGGCTGCCGCTGCCGCGTCATAGATGCGGTTATAGCCCAGCTCGCCGCGCAAAAAGGCATGGACCGCCACCTCGTTGGCCGCGCTCATCACGCAGGGGGCGATGCCGCCGGCGCGGGCGCAGTCCATGGCCAGCTTCAGGCAGGGCGTCTTCTCATAGTCCGGCGCCTCAAAGCTCAGATCGCGCAGATGGTAGAAATCGAGGTGCTCGAACATGCTCTCGCAGCGCTGCGGGTAGGTCAGCGCCAGCTGGATGGGCAGGCCCATGTCGGCCACGCCCAGCTGGGCGATCACCGTGCCGTCGACGAGCTCCACCATAGAATGTATGATGCTCTGGGGGTGGATTACCACCTGGATATCGTCGGGGCTCACGCCGAAGAGATGCATAGCCTCGATGAATTCCAGCCCCTTGTTCATCATCGTGGCGCTGTCCACCGAGATCTTGGCGCCCATGCTCCAGTTGGGATGGCTCACGGCCTGCTGCGGCGTGACGTTCTCCAGCTCCCGGCGCGCCTTCCCGCGGAAGGGGCCGCCCGAGCCGGTCAGCAGGATCTTTTTCAGTTCTCCCTCTCCCCGGCCCATCAGGCACTGGAAGATGGCGGAGTGCTCGCTGTCCACCGGGACGATCTCGGCGCCCTGCTCCTTTGCCGCGGCCATGACGAGACTGCCGGCGCAGACCAGCGTCTCCTTATTGGCCAGGGCGATGCGCTTTTTGCGCCCGATGGCCTCCAGCGTGGGCTTGAGCCCGATGGCGCCCGACACGGCGGTGACGACGCAGTCGCTTTCTTCCAGCGACGCGGCCTCGATCAGGCCTTCGAGTCCCACTCCTACGCGCACGTCCATGTCCGCCACGGCGATCTTGAATGCCTTTGCCGCCGTCTCGTCAAAGACGGCCACGAAGGATGGTCTGAACCGTCTGGTCTGCTCCTCCAGCAGATCGATCTTCCGCTGGGCGCTGAGCGCGGCGACGCGCAGTCCCAGATGCTCCGCCACGGCGGCGGTCTGCCGGCCGATGGAGCCGGTGCAGCCTAATATGGAAATGGCCTTGGTCATAGTTTTGTCCTCTTTTTATTTCAGCGTACGCAGGTACGCCTTTCTCTCGTCGCTGACGCGAAAGCTCTCAATGGCTTTTTGAATGGTCTTGCGGTGGGTCCAGTCCTCCAGTTCCCGCCGCTCCAGCAGCGGCACGGTGGCGTCCCACTGCTTGGCCAGGGCCGTGGCGAAATACCAGGCCTGCATCATGCGCACATAATAGTGGTCGAACCGGATCGCCGCCACGCGCTCGTTCTGCTCCGGCTCGAAGCTCTCGTCAAGATAATGGCACATCAGCATTTCGATGCCGAAGCGCACGGTGTAGGGTTCTTCGGACGAAAGCCAGCGCTCGATCCTTCCGCGGAAATCCGCCCGGTTTTTCTTCACCGGGGCGGGGCGCAGCGAATCGCAGGTGGCCCAGTTGTCCACATGCGGCAAAAACGCCTCCAGCAGCGCCAGGCTCCTGTCATAGTCCTTCACCGCGCTCAGGAGCGCGGCGTGCAGGTTGTTCTCGTCCAGCCTGTCGTGGGGCAGGCGCGCCAGAAAGGCCTCCGCCTCCTCCGTGCCGCGCAGCTCTCGCGCCAGCGCGGTGATGGCCGGGGCCCTGACGCCCAGGATCTTCTCCCGGGGCACATGGGGGATCAGCCTGGCCACAAAGTCCGCGTTTTTCGCGTCGGCCAGATCCAGCAGTCTCTCCTCCGCCGTCATTTCACATTCCCGAAGCGGCGGTCCCGCCGGTGGTATTCGGCGATGGCCTTGTCCAGTTCCTCGGTGGTGAAGTCCGGCCAGTAGACGTCGGTGAAATAGAATTCACTGTACGCGCACTGCCACAGCAGGAAGTTGGAGATGCGCTCCTCTCCGCCCGGGCGGATCAGCAGCTCCGGGTCCGGGATGCCGGCGGAATAGAGGTAATCTCCAAAGCCCGCCTCGTCCAGCTCCCCGGACGCTTTGCCCGCCTTCACGTCGGCGGCATAGCGCATCGCGGCGCGCACGATCTCGTCCCGCCCGCCGTAGTTCAGACAGATATTGGCCTGGAAGCCCTCGTAGCGCTTGGAGATCTCGTCGGTCTTTCTCACCAGCTCCTGCAGCTCGGCGGGAAGGCCCTCCACGTTGCCCAGCACCTTCATCTTGATGTGATCCCGCTCCATGGTGTCGATGGCCTCGTGCAGATACTTGCTCAGCAGCCGCATGATGGTCCTGACCTCGTCGCCGGGGCGCTTCCAGTTTTCGGTGGAAAAGGCGTAGACCGTCAGATACTCCACGCCGATGTTTTTGCAGTAGGTGGCGATTTTGCGGAAATTCTCCGACCCGGCGGCGTGACCGGCCGTCCGGGGCAGACCGCGCCGCTTCGCCCAGCGGCCGTTGCCGTCCAGAATGATGGCAATATGGCGGGGAGGAGCGAGTTGCTCCGCTCCCCCCGTTGTGGTTCTGTTTGCGTCCGCCATCAGATCTCCGTCAGTTCCTTATCCTTCTTCTCGGTGATCTTGTCGATCTCCTTGATGTAATCGTCGGTCAGCTTCTGGATATCCTTCTCGGCGATCTTGTAGTCGTCCTCGGTGATCTCGGAGGCCTTCTGCTGCTTCTTGAATTTATCGATGGCATCGCGGCGGATGTTGCGGATGGCCACCTTGGCCTCCTCGCCGTACTTCTTGGTCTGCTTGACCAGATCGCGGCGGCGCTCCTCGGTCAGGGGCGGGAACACCAGACGGATCATGCGGCCGTCGTTCTGGGGGTTGATGCCCAGATCCGAGGCCAGAATGGCCTTTTCGATGCCCTTGAGGATCGAAGCGTCCCAAGGCTGGATCAGCAGCGAGCGCGGGTCGGGGCTGCCGATGGAGGCAACCTGGTTGATGGGCGTGGGCGAGCCGTAGTAGTCCACCGTGATCTGGTCCAGGACGGCGGCGTTGGCGCGTCCGGCGCGGATGGTGGCGAACTGGGCGGTCAGCGCCTCGCAGGTTTTCTTCATCTTGCCTTCAAATTCTTTGTAGTCAGACATGTAGATCCCTCCGTTATCAGATTTTATGGTAAAAAAGTCTTTTCAAACGTGCTTACTTCACCAGCGTGCCCAGCTTCTCGCCGGAGAGGACACGCACGATGTTGGCGGGGTCGGCCAGGGCGAAGACGATGACGGGGATGTCGTTGTCCATCGCCAGGCTTGTGGCCGTGGTATCCATGACGGCCAGACGGCGCGCCAGGACCTCAGCATAGCTGATTTCGTCGAACTTCACGGCCTCCGGATTCTTGCGGGGGTCGTCGCTGTACACGCCGTCGATGTTCTTGGCAAGCAGAATCGCGTCGGCGTGGATCTCCGCGGCGCGCAGCACGGCCGCCGTGTCGGTGGAGAAGAAGGGCATGCCCGTGCCGCAGCCGAAGACGACCACCTTGCCGCTCTGCAGATACTCGATGGCCTTCTTGGTATCGTAGCGCTCGCCCACGCCCTGGATGTCCACGGCGGTGAGGAGCTTTGCCTCACAGCCGCACTGGCCCAGCACGTCCACCAGGGCCATGCCGTTCATGGCCGTGGCCAGCATACCCATCCTGTCGGCGCTGACGCGCTCGATCTTGCCGTCGCCGTCCTTGACGCCGCGCCAGAAGTTGCCGCCGCCGACCACGATGCCGACCTCGGCCCCCAGAGAGACGCAGCGCTTGACCTCTTCACACACGGTGCTGACGAAGTCGAAGTCATAGCCTGTCTTTTTCGCCGCGGCAAGCGCCTCGCCGCTGATCTTGATGAGAACGCGCTTATACGCAATAGCCATTTCGATAAACTCCTTATATGTCAAGTATACCCAGGATCACGATACCCGCAACCACCGTTGCGATGGACAGATAGTGCTTGAGCGACAGCTTTTCCTTCAGGAAGATGCGGCTCCAGATCACGCTGGCTACGCAGTAGGCCGAGATGATCGGCGCGGCGAAGGCCACGTGCTCGCTGTCGGCCAGCGCGTAGATGTAAAAGAACTGGCCGGCCGTCTCGAAGATGGCGCCGGTGTACTTGGGCGCCTCCTGTCTGGCGATCAGCTTCTGCTTCTTGATGCCCAGCACATACACGGCGCACAGGATGCCGACGATAAGGAAGGTCAGCTCATAGGCCACGTTTGCGCTGTCCTCGTCCAGCACCTCCAGCACGCGGCTGTCGGCAAAGGTGCCCAGCGCGTCCAGCAGGCAATAGACCACGGGGATCGCCAGGGCGATCCAGCTCTTGGCGTAGTGATGATTCGACGCGTCCTGGCGTTTGGCGCGCAGCTCCTCGTCCTCGTTGGCTTCCACGAAGCCCAGGGCGATCACGCCGATGCACACCAGCGCCACCGCCACCAGGGCGATGGGCGGCAGATCCTCGCTGATGCCCGCGGTGATCAGCGTCAGCACCGCGACGAGCGCGCCGGAGCTGTTGCAGATAGGCGAAGAGATCGAAAGCTCGATATAACGAAGTCCCAGATAGCCGATGGCCATCGAGAGGATGTACAGCATGGACACGGGCAGATAGGTCAGCAGGATCTGACCGTTGATTTCCACGCCGTTGAAGAACACTTCATAGGCCGCGTGCAGGCCCATGACGAGGCCCACGGCCATGACCATTTTCAGATGACTGTACTTGTCTTTTGCGTCCTGGCAGCCGATCTTGGAAAACAGATCCGAGCCGCTCCAGCAGAGTAATGCGATGATTGCGAAAGTAAACCACATGATTCCTGATTTCCTCTTCCTACATTTACAATGCGGCGCCTTGTATCTTAATGATTTTACCACAGCGCCGCTCTTTTGACAATTCCCTATTTCTCATTCTGTCGCAGCCCCGCCTCCCGGCGCGGAAAAAGGACGGCTCTTCCCCGGCGCGATTGACAAAAAAAGAACGCCCCTCCGGGGTATACTGCCCTCATGAGAACGATCTGGGCTGAAAGCTACCTTGTGATAAATCTCTGTGCCGACTACCTGATCCTGCTGCTCGCCTCCCGGCTGTGCGGCGTGCCGCTCCACCGCGCCCGCTATGCTTTCGGCGCGCTCCTGGGCGCGCTCGCGGCGCTGCTGGGGCTGATCACCGGCGCGCCGGGTCTTATTTCGCCCCAGGGGCGGCTGCTGACGGCTCTGGCGATCTGCGCCTGCGCCTGGGCGCCGCGGCGGGAGTTCTGGCGGCTGTGCGCGGCCTTCTTCGCGCTGTCGGCGGCGCTGGGCGGGGCGGTGTGGGCGCTGGGCGAGCAGGCGGGCATGGCCGCGCCGAGTCTGGCGCTTTTGTGCGTCAGCTTTCTCTTCTTCTATCTGCTCTTCGCACTGCTGCTGCGCCGGAGCGCGGCCGGCCGTGAGCGCGAGATTCTCCCCGTCACGCTGGTTTTTCTCGGCCGCAGCGCCAGCTTCCGGGCGCTGCGCGACACGGGCAACGCCCTGTGCGACCCGGTCAGCGGCTATCCGGTGATGGTGGTGGCCCCCGCCGCGCTCAAGGGCGTGTTTGCCGAGCTCGCGCCCCTCTTCTCCCTCAGCGACCCCACCGAGCTGCTGCGCTGCGCCGCCGAGATCGAGCCGCTGCGCGGGCGGCTGCGCCTGGTGCCCTATGCCGCGGTGGGCGCCCGGGGGCTGCTGGCGGCCTTTCATCCCGACTCGCTCTCCGTCAACGGCAGGGAGAACCGCGAGCTGCTTGTGGCCCTCTCGCCCTCCGCCGCCGGAGACGGCTTCGACGCTCTTCTTTAAGAGCGACGCGGCTTTTTTAGAGCGCCGCGGGCGGGTTGCCTCCCAAGAACACTTTCACGTTTTTTAGAGCGACGCGGCTTTTGTACTCCACAAGGAGGTTATCGCGTTTTTTCCACGTCTCATGCTGCAAGGAGGGATATAATGTTATGTAAACCACAAGTCCTGTTCCTGCGGGAGCAGCTGCTCTCGATCCTGGGTGTGGAGCCCCCGTCGGTTTTTTACATCGGCGGGAGCGACGTGCTGCCTCCCCCGCTGGGCCGGGAGGAGGAGAGCGCCGCTCTCGCCGCTCTGGAGCAGGCCGACGAGACGGCCCGCCGGACGCTCATTGAGCACAATCTGCGTCTGGTGGTCTTCATCGCCAAGCATTTCGAGAATACCGGCGTCAACATCGAGGATCTGATCTCCATCGGCACCATCGGTCTCATCAAGGCCGTGAACACCTTCAACGCCGCCAAAAACATCAAGCTGGCCACCTACGCCTCCCGCTGCATCGAAAACGAGATCCTGATGTACCTGCGCAAAAGCGCCTCGCGCCGGGGCGAGCTGAGCTTTGACGAGCCTCTCAACACCGACTGGGACGGCAACGAGCTGCTGCTCTCCGACATTCTGGGCACCGACGGCGACGAGGTCTCCCGCCCGCTGGAGGACGACGCCGAGCGGCGCATGCTGCTCACCGCGGTGGACGCCCTCAGCCCGCGGGAGCGCGAGATCATCTCCCTGCGCTTCGGTCTGCCCGGCGGCCGGGAGTACACGCAAAAGGAGGTGGCCGACCTTCTCGGCATCTCCCAGAGCTACATCAGCCG
>ONSQ01000016.1 GCA_900320465.1 uncultured Eubacteriales bacterium | reverse complement strand
GCGGTCAGGCTGTCGGCCGTGCAGTCAAAGCCGATGTAGAAGGTGGCTTTGCCGTTGTTGACCATTTCCTTGATTTCTTCCTCGTTGGTGACCTGAGCGATCAGGCCGCGTGCAACGAGTTCCTCGTAAATACCCATGTTTGTCTTACTCCTTATTTTCCAAAATCAGTTTTTCAGCAGTCTCGGCGCCGAACTTGATCAGATCGTCGCAGGGGATCCCCGCGCGCTTGAGATCTAAGCAGCGCACCACACCGTATTTTTCCCGAATAGCGGCACTGCAAGCCTTGGACAGCGCGCCGACGCGCATGCTGTTCTCACTACCCATAGCCAGGCCCACCGCCATTACAGCGCCGGAAATCGCGCCGCAGATTTCGCCGCAGCGAACGCCGCCGCCAAAGCCGGCCGCAACCGCAATCGCGGTATTCTCGTCCAATCCCGTATACTTGCCGCAGGCGCGCAGGACACACTGCGCACAGTTCATGCCGTTGCCGTGCAGCGCAACAGCCTCTTCTCCGATACCCACCAAAATCAGCTCCCCTCCAAAACTAAAGCCCTCTGTCCCGTCAAAGGAACAGAGGGCATAAATGCGGTACCACCTCTGCGCGCCGACCCCTCACGGAAATCGGCCTCGTCAAGTGAAAACTCACTTATTCGCTGTATCGGGCGAAGCCCGTCCCACTCTACCGGCAATACGCTTTCAAGTAAGCCGCTCCGGACTGTATTGCGCCGCCATCCTCTCCCCCTCTCAGCCTAACGGGGTCTCTCTGTGCAGGAGTATGCGCCGCGTCTGTCCTTCCACGCGTTAACGACTGGATTATACAGGAAGCACCATGGCCTGTCAAGCCATAGAACGTGCAGATTTTCTTTCCCGGCTCCCGATGATCAATCCTTTGCCGGGGGATATTCGTTGCAGAGAAGACGATAAGGCGCCTCGTCCTCCTCGATCGCCGGGAAGCGTCCCAGGGGCTCGTAAAAGCGATTGTCGGTATTATCGTCGTTGCACATCGACACTTCGCCGATGAGGACCTTTTGTCCGTTCTTGGGGACGTAGAACTCATGATAATAATAGGGATAGAGCGAAAGGCTCTCGCCCGGCTGCAGGACGATCTCACTGCCGGCCTTTACTGTGTAGCGGCGGCCGTCCCGGAAGATCACAACGTCCGTGTCCAGCAGTTTTCCCTCGTCGGCGCGGTCCGCGTTCCACAGACGGAACATCAGCTCACCGCCGCCGCGGTTGATGATGTCCTCCATCTTATTCCAATGGAAATGATTCGGAGAAAGCTGGCTGGGATAGAGCATCATGATCTTTTCGGCATAGGTCTTGGTGTACCTGGGATCGTGTACATTGCCGTTGCGGATAGTGATGAGGGACAGGCCCTTTTTGGCAAAGTTTCCCTCGCCGTAGTCGGTAATGTCCCAGCCCAGCGCGTTATCCCTTATCTCGTCGTATTCATGGCCCTTGTTCTGCCATTCCTCCGGCGTAAAGCTCAGAAACGGCGGCAGGGCAAAACGGTACTCCTGGAGCATGGACTCAAAATCCTGGATAATAGCATTGATTTGAGAGCGTTTCATCTTACAATCCCCCAGATAAGAAAAGATAGAGCGGCAAAGCGGGCACACCGCAATCCAACTCTTGAACAGTCATACCAATACCGGTGAACGTCTGGATTATACGAAATGCAGAAATGTCTGTCAAGGCGCTCCCTTTTCCAAAGCCATTCTTATTGGCTCAAATCTGAAGCCCTAAAAAACGAGTCAGCACTTCGTTTTCACAGGAAAGCAGGATAAGAAAGACGTTTAACCGACATCAGACTGCTCGCGTGAGATTCATCAAATCTAACAGTTTTTTCAAGTATAATTGTGCATGTTGTTGAATTTGTGGTGGGTTAATTGACGCCGCTTTTGTGTTTTATTGACATTCAAGGGTAAAAGTGCTAATATACTGCCAGTCAAATCGGTGTACAGCACACCGACGGACAAAATGAAAGAAGGAGATTGCAAACATGAAAAAGATTCTCGCACTGCTTCTCGCGCTTGTGATGGTCTTTGCCCTGTGTGCCTGCGGCCAGCAGGCGGCCCCTGCTCCGGCCGCTGAAGCCCCCGCCGCTCCCGCGGATGCACCTGCTGCCGAGGCCCCCGCTGCCGAGGCTCCGGCCGACCCGATGGCCGAGCTGATCGCCGCTGCCAAGGCCGAAGGCGAACTGACCGTCTACGGCTCCTGCGAAGAGGACTATCTGAACGCCGCCTGCGACAAGTTCCAGGAGCTCTACGGCATCACGGTCCATCGTCAGCGCCTCTCCACCGGTGAGGTTCCTGCCAAGATCGAAGAAGAGAATGGCAAGCCCTCTGCCGATGTCTGGTTCGGCGGCACGAACAACCCCTACGACTCCGCCGCTGCCAAGGGCCTGCTGGATAACAGCTATGTTCCCGTGAACGCCTCTCACCTGACCAGCGATATCTACAAGGATCCCAACGGCTACTGGTACGGCATCTACACCGGTATCCTGGGCTTCATGGTCAACACCGATGAGCTCAACCGTCTGGGCCTTGAAGCTCCCCAGAGCTGGGATGACCTCCTGAAGGAAGAGTACAAGGGCCTCATCTGGCTGTCCAACTATCAGACCGCCGGCACCCCGAAACTCGTTGCCAACCTCATGATCCAGCTCAAGGGCCATGACGAAGGCATCCAGTACCTCGTAGACCTTGACAAGAACGTTCAGATCTACACCAAGTCCGGTTCCGGCCCGTCCAAGAATGTCGGCACCGGCGAGTGTGTCATCGGCATCGGCTTCCTGCATGATGGCATCACCCAGATCCTCGACAACGGCTATGAGAATGTCTCTCTGATCGTTCCCTCCGACGGCACCGCCTGCGAGATCGGCCCTGTGGCTATCTTCAACGGCGCTTCCCACCCGAATGCCGCCCGTCTGTTTATGGAGTTCGCGCTTAGCCCCGACTGCGTTGAACTGGCCGCTCAGAACGGCTCCTACCAGTTCCTGGTCATCGACAACGCCAAGCAGCCCGAGGCTGCTCAGCAGTTCGGTCTCGATCCCAGCCTCGTTTGGGACGGCTACGACTTCGGCAAGGCTGTCGAAGACACCGAGCAGAACGTTGCTGACGTGATGGCCGCGCTCAACGGCGGCGACGACCGTTTCAAGACTGAGTAAGCGACACACATTACCGCAAGGATGGCGGGTCTCCCGCCATCCTTGTTTTATCAATCTCCATGTAACCGGGAGAAAGAAAGGAGCAGTTCCTATGGCGAGAAGCCAGGGTGCGGCGCTGGATCGGAAAAAGCTGATGGCAGATCCGATCCTTGTTACCACCATCGTCGTGCTTATCACGTTTCTGACACTGTTTATTCTGTATCCGCTGGCGATCCTGCTTGTGGACAGCTTTGTCGGCGACGGAAGCTTCGGCTTTTCCATATTCAAACGCATTTTCTCGATGCCCAGTTTCACCAAGGCCATTACCAACACCCTGAAAATCGGCTTTGTCGTGGGCATTTTCTCCACTTTGATCGGCCTTTTGTTTGCCTATGTCGAAGTGTATGTTCGCATGAACAAATTTGTAGGCGGTCTCTTTAAGGTGGTCGCCATGCTGCCTGTTGTGTCCCCGCCCTTTGTGCTGTCCCTGTCGATGATCATGCTCTTCGGCAAGGCCGGCATCATCACCCGCTTCCTTCTCCATATCTACGACAACAATGTTTACGGCTATTGGGGCATCGTCATTGTCCAGACGCTGACCTTCTTCCCGGTCTGCTACATGATGCTCAAGGGCCTGCTGAAGAATATCGACCCCTCGCTGGAAGAGGCAGCCCGCGATATGGGTGCCAGCCGCTGGAAGGTTTTTACCAGCGTCACGCTGCCGCTGATGCTGCCCGGCCTCGGCAACGCATTCCTCGTGACCTTTATCGAGTCGATCGCAGACTTTGCCAACCCCATGATCATCGGCGGCTCGTATGATACGCTGGCCACGACCATCTACCTGCAGATCACCGGTGCCTACGACAAGGCGGGCGCTGCCGCCATGGCCGTGGTGCTTCTGTGCATCACGCTGGTGATGTTCGCTGTGCAGAAATACTATCTGGAGGCCAAGACCGCGGCCACTCTGACCGGTAAAGCCTCCCGTGCCCGCATGCTGATCGAAGACAAGAGCGTGAAGGTCCCGCTGACGGTCCTGTGCTCGCTGGGTGCGCTGTTTGTCATCATGATGTACATCTGCGTGCCGATCGGCGCCTGCTTCCCCACCTGGGGCTATAAATTCTTCCCGCTGACCGGCAAGTGGTTCACACAGGTCTTTACCAAGTACCACGGTCTGAAGGCCTTTAAGGACTCGTTCATGCTCTCCCTGATCGCCTCCCCCATTACCGCGCTTCTGAGCATGATCATCTCGTATCTTGTCGTCAAACGCAAGTTCAAGGCCAAGGGCTTCATTGAGGCTGTTTCCATGCTGGCCATGGCCGTGCCCGGCACCGTGCTTGGCGTCGGCTACATCCGCGGCTTCTCGGGCGGTTTGTTCCACACCGGTTTCCTACAGGGTATCTACGGCACCGGCCTGATCCTGATCATCGTGTTTGTGGTACGTTCTCTGCCCACCGGCACGCGCAGCGGTATTTCCGCACTGAGGCAGATCGACAAGTCCATCGAAGAATCCGCCTATGACATGGGTGCCGACAGCTTCAAGGTGTTCATGACCGTCACGCTGCCGCTGATCAAGGATTCCTTCCTCTCTGGCCTTGTGACCGCTTTCGTCCGCAGCATCACGGCTATTTCCGCGATCATCCTGCTGGTCACGCCCAGCTACCTGCTCATCACCGTGCAGATCAACGAATTCGCTGAGAAGGGCGCGTTCAGTCTCGCCTGTGCCTTTGCCACCATTCTGATCGTCATCACGTACAGCGCCGTGCTGCTGATGAACCTGTTCATCAAGTATTTCGGCACCAGCAAAAAAGTCAAGGAGGAGTAAGCCATGGAAAAAGTGAAAAAAGGCGTCCGGCTGGAGCATATTTCCAAAATCTATCAGGACCCCAAAACCGGCAAAGAGTTTTATGCCGTTAAAGATACCAACCTCACGATCGAGCCCGGCAGCTTCGTCACGCTCCTTGGCCCCTCCGGCTGCGGAAAAACCACGACGCTTCGTATGATCGCGGGCTTTGAAAGCCCAGACGAGGGCGAGATCTATCTGGGAGACGAGCCCATCAACGAGCTCACGCCCAACAAGCGTGACACCGCCATGGTCTTCCAGAGCTACGCCCTGCTTCCCCACTACAACGTGTTCGACAACGTGGCCTACGGTCTGAAGCTGCGCAAGGTCCCCCAGACGGAAATCCGCGAGCGCGTTATGCGCATCCTCAAGCTGGTGGAGCTGGAGGGCATGGAAGGCCGTATGACCAACCAGCTCTCCGGCGGTCAGCAGCAGCGCGTCGCGCTGGCCCGTGCTCTCGTCATTGAGCCCTCGGTGCTTCTGTTCGACGAGCCTCTCTCCAACCTGGACGCCAAGCTGCGAGTGTCCATGCGTACCGAGATTCGCCGTATCCAGCAGGAGGTCGGCATCACGGCCATTTACGTCACCCACGACCAGTCCGAGGCCATGGCGCTGTCCGACAAGATCATCATTATGGACAAGGGCTATGTGGCCCAGATGGGCACTCCTCAGGAGATCTACTACCACCCGGTCAACGAATTCGTCGCCGACTTCATCGGCGAGGCCAACTTCCTCAAAGGCAAGCTGGAACGCACCGATGATAAGCTGGCGATCCTCTCCGTCGAAGGCAGCGAATGCCGTGTCGGTGCGTTTGAGGGTATGGAGATCGGCAATGAATACACGATCGTCCTCCGTCCCGAATCCGCTACCCTGGCGGACGAAGGCGGGCTGCCCTGCAAGGTGATCCTCTCCTGTTTCATGGGCTCCTACCAGAACTATCACGTGATGGTGGGCAACACGCTGGTCAAGCTGGCCGAGCACAACCCCAAGAACAAGCGCATTTACGAGGTGGGCGAGGAATGCCATCTGGTATTCGATCCCTTCTCCGTACACGTTCTGAACTGAACACCTCAACAAAAAAGCCGCGGGATCTTCCGTCAATAGAAGATCCCGCGGTCTTTTCATGTCTATTATCAAAGGGCCTTTTTATAGGCCTCGCAGGCATTGAGCTGTTCCTCGGCGCTGGCGAGAGTAAGGGCCGTGATGTTGTCGCCGCCGTGGAGTCGAGCCAGTTCTCTGGCGCGGCCGTCCCTGTCAAGCGGCGTAACGGAGGTATACGTGCGGCCGTCATGCTCGGACTTGGCGATCACGAAATGACTGTCAGCCATAGCCGCGATCTGTGGCAGATGCGTAACACACATGACCTGTTTTCCAAGGGACACACTGTAGAGCTTCTCCCCTACCCGCTGGGCAGCCACACCGGATACGCCGGTATCGATCTCGTCAAAGATCATGGTGGGGACCGGGTCATTCTCGGCAAAGACGTTCTTCATGGCCAGCATGATGCGGCTAAGCTCACCGCCCGAAGCGATGCGGCTGATGCGCCCCAGCTCCTCGCCCGCGTTGGCGGACATCAGGAAGCGCACCGTATCGCAGCCCCTGGCGTTAAAGCCCTCGTCGTTTTCAACAGGTGTGAACTCTACATCGAAACGCACCGACGGCATGGACAGCGCCCGCAGCTCGGCAACGATCCGCTCCCGGAGTTTTGCGGCTGCTTCACGACGCTTTTCGCTCAGTTCCAAAGCCTGTGCCTGGCAGGCTTTTCTCTCTCGCTCCAGTTCTTTTTCAAGACGGGCGATGCTCTCATCCGCGCCTTCCAGTTCGTCAAGCTTGGTCCGGCTCTCGTCAAGCAGGGCGATCAGACCAGCTTCATCGGTATTGTACTTGCGCTGCAGCTTATTGAGAAGAGACAGGCGCGTCTCCAGCCGGTCGAATTCCTCCGGTGAAAAGTCCAGGCTGTCGCGCAGATCACGCAGCAGCTCGGCGGCGTCAGTCAGCGAAAAGACCGCGTCGTTGATGCTCTTGACGCTCCCCTCCAGTTCCGGGGCGATAGCCGCGGCACGCTGGGCATAGTAGGCAGCGTTCTGAGCCATGGAAACTGCGTTTTCCTCTCCGTCATAGAGGAGGCCGTAGGCGTTGTCAATGGCCTCGGTCAGCTTTTCGGAGTTGCGCAGCAGGGCCAGGCGGGCGGAGATTTCATCGTACTCGCCATCCTTCAGGGCTGCTTTTTCCAGTTCATCGATCCGATAACTCAGTCTGTCGCGCAGCCGCTCCTTTTCTTCCTCGTCCAACCGCAGATCGTCGATCTGCTTTTTTACCGCAACAAAACGCTCGTAGGTCTCGCCATAGCGCTTTAGGCTCTCGTCAAGGACGCCGAACCGGTCGAGGTATTCCATATGCCGCCGCTCATCAGTCAGCTGGCGGCCGTCGTTCTGACCGTGGATATCCACCAAAAGCGCGCCAAGCTCCTTGAGCTGCACCGCGCTGACCGGGACGCCGCACACGCGGCAGGAGCTCTTTCCGTCCGCGCTGATCCGGCGCTGGACGATCAGTTCCTCGTCGCTGTCGATATCGTTCTCCCGCAGAAAAGCCTCGGCCTCGCTTGTCATATCGAAGCTTGCGCTCACCAGCGCCTTGTCAGCCCCGCGGCGCACCAGTTCCCTACTGACGCGATCACCCAGCACGGCGCCGATGGCGTCGATCACGATGGACTTACCGGCGCCCGTCTCGCCGGTCAGAACGTTGAGCCCCGCGTTGAAAGCGATGTCCGCGCGTTCAATAACGGCGATATTTTCAATGTGAAGTTCGTTCAGCATTCGCTCACCCCACGCTGTGCCAGTATCACTTTCTTGCGATGATTCCTTCCAGCTGATGATACAGCTTCTCACAGGTCTCCACGCTCACCATAGCCAGGAAGGCCGTGTCGTCGCCCGCAAGCGTGCCGGCCAGACCCTCGATGGACATGCCGTCAATGGCGGAGCAGACAGCGCTTGCCAGGCCGGGCAGCGTTTTGATGACAAGAAGGTTCATCGCCGTCTGATAACTGATCACGCTCTCGCGCACGATCTTCTGTAATCTCTGCCGGGCGTCGTCCTCCTCGCTCTTGCCGGAGACGGTATAGCGGTAGCTGCCGTTTGCGCCGAGCTCCTTGACAAGACGCATGTCCTTGATATCCCGTGAAAGCGTAGCCTGCGTGCTCTTCACGCCGCGCGCAAGCAGCGCGTCCTGAAGCTGGCGCTGGGTCTCGATATTCTCATGCGTAATGATATCGAGAATCACGCTTTGCCTGCCTGGTTTCATCTTTTCTTCCTCCATTATAATTTCTCGTAAGCAATTTCAAAAAAGGTCTTATCCCCCACGCGCGCCATCAGTGTTCGATGTGCACTGCGTCGGATAAGCATATTGTCTCCGCTGGAAAGATCGAGTACCGAA
Source organism: uncultured Eubacteriales bacterium (assembly GCA_900320465.1). Lineage (GTDB taxonomy): Bacteria > Bacillota > Clostridia > Oscillospirales > Oscillospiraceae > Limivicinus. The sequence goes on along the minus strand of ONSQ01000016.1, from coordinate 19,934 downwards.
TTGCCGTCCACCGACAGATAGGCCCGCCGGGTGTGGAGCTTTTCGGTTGTGACGCGGATCGTCTTGGAGGCCCCGATCACAAAAGGCTTGGCACCGATGGCATGGGCGCAGATGGGGGTCACGATAAAGGCTGCGGCCTCCGGCTCCACGATGGGGCCTCCGGCGGACATGGAATAGCCCGTGGAGCCCGTGGGGGTGGAGACGATCACGCCGTCGCCGGAGTAGCCGATCATCCGGTCGTTGTCACAATAGGCCGTGATGTTGATACACTCGCCGTAGCCGTGGATGACCGCATCGTTGAGGGCGTGATCGGTGTAAATGACCTTCCCGTCTCGCTCGATGGAAATGTCGATCATCATGCGCTCACTGATACGGTACTCGCCCCGTGCGGCGCAGAGGATCTTGTCAAACTCGTCGGCCTCGATCGACGTCATAAAGCCCTTGGTGCCCAGGTTGACGCCCAGCACGGGGATCTCTTTTTCATGCAGTGCGCGCACGGCGGCCAGGATCGTGCCGTCGCCGCCGATCACGATAAGAAGCGTACAGTCGCTCCCCAGCTCCTGCAGCGCTTTGTAGCTTATATCTCTGGGCAATACCTCGTCTTCGACCTCTGCGAAAACAGGACAAACGGCACAGGAGAAGCCTTCCTGCTGCAGCATTTCCATGGCACGGCGGGTAAACGCAAGTTCGCTGTCGCGATAGGGATTCGGGCAGATCGCAATCATCTCGATAGCCTCCGTAGCTTACAGATTCTCATGAGAGCGCGCGACTATGGCCGCGACGTCGATCGCACGGTCAAGTCCTGGGGTGTTGACCAGGTGACAGATGTATTCGATGTTTCCCTCCGGGCCCTTGATGGGAGAATAATCCAGACCCACGGCGCTCATGCCGATGGTGGGAACAAAATCCAGGATGCCCTGGACGACCTCACGGTGGACCTTCTCGTCGCGCACGACGCCTTTTTTGCCGACCTCGTCCCGTCCGGCCTCGAACTGCGGCTTGATGAGACAGATATAATCGGCATCCGGCTTGAGCAGCGCCTTGACCGCCGGCAGCACCAGGCGAATGGAAATGAACGACACGTCCATCACCGCCAGATCCAGCTTCTCGGGGATCTGCTCCTCGGTCACATAGCGCAGATTTGTCCGTTCCAGATTCACCACGCGCTCATCACTCCGCAGCTTCCATGCCAGCTGGCCATAGCCCACGTCGACGGCGTACACCTTAGCCGCGCCATGCTGCAAAAGCACGTCCGTAAACCCGCCGGTGGAAGCGCCGCAGTCGATGCAGACCTTTCCTGCCGGGTCCACCGGAAAGACCTTGAGAGCCTTGTCCAGCTTGTAGCCGCCTCGGCTGACAAAGGGCAGCGCGTCGCCGCGCACCTCGACCACCGCGTCCTCGGCCACCGGCATACCGGGCTTGTCCGCACGCTGGCCGTTGACGAAAACGTGACCGCTCATGACGGTTGTTTTCGCGCGCTCCCGGCTCTCGGTGAAACCCCGGTCAAATACCAGTTGATCCAGACGTATCTTCTTCATGTTCTTCCTTCCCGATCAGGCGCAGCGCCTGCTGCGCGATCGCTCTGGCGTCGATGCCGCAGAGGGCTCTGAGCTCGTCCACGCTGCCGTGGGTAACGATGCCGTCGCCCAGATTCAGCAGGCAGGAGCGGAACGCGCCGTTCTTACCCGCCAGCGAGGCAAGGATCGAGGAGCCAACCGAACCGAAAGCGCAGACGTCCTCGCAGACGATGAGCCGCCCGGTTTTCTTCACCGAGCGCGAGACCAGCTCAAAGCCGTTGGGCTTGATCCTGCCGAGCTTGATGATTTCGGCGGAAACGCCTTGATTTGCCAGGTTTTCCGCGGCCTTGAGCGCTTCGTTGATCATGACGCCGTAGCTGACGATGGTCACGTCCGAACCCTCTTGCAAAAGGGCCTCCGGCTCATTGAGGCAGAGGCGGTACTGTCCCTCTCCTCCGCGGGGATAGCGGATCGCCACAGGTCCCTCGCAGGAATAGAGCGCCATGCCCAGCATGCTGTCCAGTTCGGCAAAAGAGGCCGGACAATAGATGGTCATGCCCGGTACAGAGGAGAGATAGCTCACGTCGAATACGCCGTGATGGGTCTCGCCGTCACGGCCCACCAGTCCCGCGCGGTCCACGGCGAAAATGGCGTGCAGCTGCTGCAGCGAGACGTCATGGATGAGCATGTCATACCCGCGCTGCAAAAAGCTGGAATACACGGCAAATACGCTCAGCACGCCCTGCTTTGCCAGGCCTGCCGCCATGGCGGTGGCGTGCTCTTCGGCAATGCCCACGTCGAAATACCGGTCCGGGTATTGGGAAGCAAAGCTCTCCAGCCCCGTTCCGATACCCATGGCGGCGGTGATGGCAGCGATCTTCTCGTCCGCGGCGGCATAGCGGCACAGGGCCGCGCCGAAATGGGAGGCAAAGCTCTCGCCCTCCTCCTTCATAGCGCCCGTCACAGGGTCAAAGGGACCGACGCCGTGATAGCGCTCAGGATTCTGTTCAGCGTAAGAACAGCCTTTGCCCTTTTTGGTCAGCACATGCACCAGCACCGGCTCATGCAGGTCGCGCGCCCAGCGCAGCACGCTCTCCAGCGCGTGAACGTCATGTCCGTTCACCGGTCCCAGATAGGTAAAGCCCATCTCGCTGAAGGTGTTGGAGGGCAGCAGGTGCGCCTTGAACCATTCCTTGATGCGGTGGTTGAAGGCGTACAGTCCCGGCGCATTGCGCAAAAGCTCGCGGTAACGGCGCTTGAAGCTGATATACCCGGGCTTGATGCGCATGGACTGGAGCATTTTCGCCGCGCCGCCTACGTTCTCGGCTATGGACATGTTGTTGTCGTTGAGGATGACCACAAAGCCCTCGCCGCTCTGGGCGGCGTTGGACAGGCCCTCAAAGGACATGCCGCCGGTCATGGCGCCGTCGCCGATGATCGCGCACACGTCGTAGTTTTCGCCGTTGAAGCTCCGCGCATGGGCCATGCCCAATGCCACAGAAACGGAATTGGAGGCATGTCCGGCGATAAAAGCGTCGTCCGGCGCCTCATAGGGCTTGGGGAAGCCGGAGAGCCCGCCGTACTGGCGGATGGTCTTGAGCTCTTCCCTTCTTCCGGTAAGGATCTTGTGGGTATAGCTTTGGTGACCGACGTCAAAGACGATCCGATCTTTGGCGCTGTCATAAACGCGGTGCAGCGCAACTGTCAGCTCCACCGTGCCCAGATTGGAGGCCAGATGGCCCCCGGTTTTGGAAACCGTCTCAACAAGATAAGCGCGGATCTCGGCGCACAGGGGTTCAAGCTCGGCGCCGGATAGCTTCTTAACGTCGTTGGACGATTGAATCTTTTCGAGTATACTCAAGTCGCACCTCTATATATGTAATCAGGGGTACAGCCGATGTTCAGTTTCTTCTGACGGCCATGGAATCCGCCAGTTCATCAAGAAAGGCGGTATCGCCAAAGGCGCCGCGCAGGCTGTCCTTGGCACGCTGCGTCAGCCGATCGACCATCCGGGCGCACTCTTCTGCGCCGTAGAGAGCCATATAGGTGTTCTTGTTTTCCTGGGCATCCGAGCCGATGGGCTTGCCCAGCTCCTGCTCAGTGCTAATGACATCCAGCATATCGTCCCGGATCTGGAAAGCTGCTCCAAGCGCCGCGGCATACAGAGTCGCGGCCTCCAGCTGCTCGGGGCTGCCGCCGGCGGCGTAAACGCCCATGCGGCAGGCGGCGATCAGAAGCGCGCCTGTCTTGCGGGAATTGATATCGTTGAGCTGCTCCTCGCTGAGCTTCTTTCCCTCGCCCAGCATGTCCAGATACTGCCCGCCGCAGATGCCGTCAAGGCCCACGGCGTCAGATAGAGCCATGGCGCAGTTTGCCCGGCGCTCGGCGGAAAGATTACTTCTCAGTATCGTACCGAAAGCCTCCGCCTGCAGCGCGTCTCCGGCAAGGGTAGCGGTGCACTCGCCGTACACCACATGATTTGTCGGTCTGCCGCGGCGGAGCGTGTCATTGTCCATACAGGGCAGATCGTCATGGATCAGCGTGTAGGTGTGCAGCATTTCAATAGCGCAGGCAACCGGCAGCGTCTCCGTCAGATCCCCGCCGCAGATGCGGCTGAACTCCAGCACCAGCATGGGGCGAATGCGCTTGCCGCCGGCCAGCAGACTGTAGCGCATGGCCTCGGCAAGGCCGCCGTAGGACAGGTCCAGTGCGGCACGAAAGCTCTGCTCCAGCGCGCAATCGACCATGGACTTGTACTCGCCCGGCGTCATGACTCCACCTCGAAGGGAAGCTCCTCCGGCGTGCCGTCGGCGCCCTTTTTGAGCATCACGACCTTCTGCTCAGCCTTGTCCAGCAGTTCGGTGCAGTGCTTCATCAGCGCCGTTCCCTCTTCAAAAAGCCCCAGGGATTCCGACAGGGGCAGATTTCCCTTTTCCAGATGAGCCACGATCTCGCCGAGGCGCGACGCAGCCTGTTCATAGCTCAGGTTATTGATATCCATCAAATACTCTCTCCATCAATAGAATCGACCGTGACCGCGGCGCTGCCGTCAGACAGGCGCAGACGCAGTCTATCGCCGGGAGTCAGATCGGCGGTGCGCCACACGATCTCGCCGCTCTCGTTCGTCGCCATCGTATAACCCCGCGTCAGCACGCGCAGCGGGCTCATGGCGTCAAGAGAAGCGGCCAGGGCCACCTGGTTGTGCTTCTTGCGCGCAAGCTCGTTCTCCATTGCGGAGATAAGCTTATCGCGCAAGTGATCCAGTTCGATCCGTCTGTCGTCCAGATAGGCCGAGGCGTCCTGCAGCACACGGCGAGAACGGAACTGCTCCAGCTCGGTCCTCAGCTGCTTGAGTCGTCGGTCCATGGCCTGGGAGGCGCGAATGCCGCAGGAATAAAGAGCTTCTCTCTCCTCCGTCATATCCGGAACCGCGATCTCGGCGGCGTTGGAAGGCGTGGAAGCACGCGCGTCCGCCACATAGTCGGAAATCGTCACGTCCGGCTCATGTCCGACAGCGGAGATAACCGGCAGATCAGAGGCATAGATAGCCCTCGCAACGCGCTCGTCATTGAAGGCCCACAGATCCTCAATCGAACCGCCGCCGCGGCCGGTAATGATCAGATCGGCCACCCGGTAGCGGTTGGCATAGCGAATGGCGCCCACGATCTCCGGCGGGGCCTCGACGCCCTGGACACGCACCGGCAGCAGCACCACCTTGGTCATAGGCCATCGGTGGGACAGAATGCGGATCATGTCATGAACTGCGGCGCCTGCGGACGAGGTGATGATCGCGATCTTCTTCGGATAGCGAGGCAGCGGCTTCTTATGCGTCGGATCGAAAAGCCCTTCTTCGGACAGCTTCCTTTTAAGCTGTTCAAAGGCAATCTGGAGATCACCGGTGCCCTCCGGCATAAGGCCGCTGCAATAGAGCTGGTACGCACCATCCCGCGGGTAAACCGACAGACGGCCAAAGGCCGTCACGCTCATGCCGCTCTCGGGCCGAAAGCGCAGTTTAACGGCGCTGGACTTGAACATCACGCATTTGAGACTGCTCTCGCTGTCCTTGATCGTGAAGTAATGGTGGCCCGAAGGATAGATCTTATAGTTCGACAGCTCGCCGCGGACGGCAATCTGGGCAAAGGGCGGCGTGGCGTCAAAGAGTTCTTTGATAAACGCATTGAGCTCGCTGACGGTATAGACCTTGCTGTCCATTTACGCCTGCGGCTCTTCCGGCAGTTCTTCCGGTGCGCTCTCTTCCACAGCTTGCGCCTGCGCGCCCATCTCGCCGCGCATGAAGCCTCCCAAAACGCCGTTGACAAAGGCGACGGTCTCCGCCTCGTCATACTTCTTGTCCAGCTCCACAGCCTCGTTGATCGCCACGGCGGCGGGGATATCGTCCATGTACAGGATCTCGCACAGGGCGATGCGCAGGATGGCGCGGGCCGTGCGGGAAATACGAGGGGCCTTCCAGCCGCGGGCATAGCGTTCGATGGTCTCGTCGAGCTCCGCTGCCTTCTCTCGGCTCAGCGCGGTCAGGCTGCGGATGTAGGCGAGCTGCTTTTTATCCGGCTTTTCGGCAAACAGTTCGTTCTCGCCGGCGAGGCTGGCATAATGCTCCTCTTCGAAGAAGGAGTCGATGAGTTCGGCCGTGTCGATGGTATTGGCTGCGGCGGCAAAGCAAAGCTCAACCGCGATCTCTCTGGCAGTCTTTCTTGTCATGTGTGACTATCTCCTGCTAACTTGTTATTTATCAAAGGTGATGCCGGCAACGTGAACGTTGATCTTGGCCTTTTCAAAGCCGGTCACAGACTGCACGGTGGTCAGGAGCTTTTCCTGAACAGCTCTTGCAACAGAAACGATACTGCTGCCGTAGCAGACGTTGATGATCACGTCAACGACAATGGTATCGTCCTCAAAGGCAACCTTGACGCCCTTGGAGACAGTCTTGATGCCGATGAGTTCCGCCAGTTCCGCGCCGGCCGCGTTGGACAGGCCGGAAACGCCCTCGATCTCACCGACGGCGCTCTTGACAAGGCTGACGATCACTTCCTCGGAGATATTGATGCTGCCCTTTTCTTCCTGGCAGGTGATGTAGTTATCGGCCATGGGGATAACCTCCTAAAGTTTGTCATGATATTTTACCACGTCAAACGCCAAAAAGAAAGAGCCCAACAGAGAAAAATGAATAAAAGAAGCAAAATTCTTTAACTTGTATTCAAAAAATGGCAGAGATTTCCTGATGATTCTCCTTTTCTCGTGTCATCGGGGCAGAAAAAGAGAGCGGGAACCGCGATCGTTCCCGCTCCGGATAAGCGTTTCTCACGCCTTGACTTCAATGATATTCAGGGCCGTGGCTTCATACTCGGTCTCGGTGCAGATGATATCGGTGATCTGGGCTACGGCCTCCTCGCTGAGTCCCTCCGCCGGGGCCGGGACTGCCACAGTCACCGCGCCGTTGCCGATGTACACCACGCACTCGGCAAAGTCTTTGGCCAGCAGCAGATTCTCGATCTGCGTCTCCTGCATGGAGCAGGTGGCCATGGCCGCGATGGCGTTCATAGCACTGTCGATTGTCTCCTGGGAAGCCGCGTCTGCCGAGGCCGCCGACTGCAGCAGCTCCAGCGCCTCGTCCCGCGAGATCTGTCGCGTCAGCCTTGCCTCGGCAAAGTAGCTGGAGTTGACCGCCTTGGTCCCTTTTGCGTTGGCCTCGGCGATCTCGCTGTCCACCGCCGCAACCATTTTGCTGTCAGCCTTGCCCCAGCGGTTATTGTACGACCAGTTCAGAAGCACCGCCGCTGCCACACACATCACAACCGCCAGCATCGCTATGTTTCGTTTCCTGTTCCTCATGAAATTTCCTCCCTCTTACTGATCCGTTGCTCGCTTCAATATCGTTATCTTATCCGCACCAAAGCCCGTATATGACCTCACCGCCCGGACGATTTCCATGCAAACGCGGGCATCCTGCGCCCCGTCGCACACTACGACCACCCCCGACTCGGAGATCAGCACATATGCCTCCCCCACCCCCTGTGTCAGACTCAGCGCCTCGCCCAGCGTGTTCTGTGTATCCTCTCTGGTGCGCTGTGAGCCGGAGGGCAGCAGCATCAGCACCAGCCCCAGGGCGAAAATCAGGATCGGCAGCTTGAACGCTCCAAGCTTATTGTCCAGGTTCTTCAATGATCCACTCCTGATTCTCTCCACCGATGCCCAACTGCGCCTCGATCAGAGACGACAGGCGCATTCTTCCCGTATCAGAGGAGCTGTGCAAAACCGCACGCGCCGGAACCCACAGTCCTTCCCTGCTCCACACGGCGTGCACGCGCACCTCCTTCAACGGGCAGTTACAATCACCGGCTTTGTCCATAATATATTCCTCGCACTCCTTCTCTATGACAAGTTGGTTGAGTCGCTGCGACTCCCGCAGGCTGTCACTGGAAAAGCGTGCAGCAGCCTCTCTGCTCTCGGCCAGACTCAGAGCGTAAGCGTCCCAGTCCATGCTCCGAAGAAGTGAGCAGAACATCAATACCAGCGCACAGGAGGCACACAGAGACGCAATACGCCTTTCTCTTCCCTCAGGCAGCAGCGTGAGGGCAGCGGCAAAAAAGACGCAGGAGGCGCAAATCATGCGCAGTGTTGGCGCGATCATCCGCTCACCGTCCTGAGTGCTGCCATGAACACCACGAAAAGCATGATCGCCATACTGCCCAGCAGGCCCAGCATCATGGCAAGAGCCATTGAGAAATCCCCCAGCAGTCCGGCCAGCCGCGGCCCTTCCATGGCTGAGGCGACGGCCGCACAGAAGCGGAAAAGAAGCAGCTTGACGCCAATGGCGGCAAAGGGAGCCACGCACAGAGCGCATACGCCCAGCAGGGCAAACACCCCGGCCGCGTTCTTGATGACGCCGGCGCTGGCCAACACCGTGGAGGCCGCGTCGGACAGGATGCCGCCTACCACGGGCAACGTCGTGGCGATCACGGTTTTGGTTCCTTTCACGGCCGCGGCGTCCGCCGGGCCTGTTAGAGCGCCGGTCAAGGAGATATAGGCACTGATTCCCATGGTGAGCGTTGTCATGAGGGTTCCTGCTGCCCACTTCACCGTATTGACTGCGGCGTTCAGAATGGGATTGGGATAGATACTGCGTGTGATGCACAGGGCAAGAAAGGTATAAATCAGCGGCAGCGTCAGCTTGTGCAATACATCCATCATCACATTCAGTCCCAGGCATACTGCCGCATACGACGCGCCCGCGGACACGACCGCACCGGAGACGGCAAGGGCGCTGTATACTGCCGGGATCGCGCTTCTTGCATAGGTATCCATGGACAGGATCGCATCATTCAACTGAGCCGTCATCGAATCCAGGCCGCCCGCCGTCATCAGCGTGACGGCGGCGCAGGCGCAAAGCGACACCAGCTCGGCGCCGCGCCCGCCGCCTATCAGCACCTCTGCCACAGCGCAGAGCATTGCCACCGCGATGATTCCGGTGACGCTTTTGAGCTCTGCGCGCAGGTTCTCGATCGCTTCTTCTTTCGTACGCCGCAGCAGGCGCGCGATAGCCCCCTCTACATCATAGCTTCCGTCTGTCGCCAGCTCGCCGCTGATAGCTCTTGCCTCCTTGCTAAGCTCCTGTTCCACCGCGGACACATCCAGCGGCAGCTCATCGGCATAGACCGGCACTGTAGAGAAAAGCAGCACAAGGAGCAGGATTCCGATTACTCTTTTCACAACAGCTCTCCTATTACGCTCAACATGCTTGTCAGCAGCGGCATGGCCGAAGCCAGGGCACACAGCACGCCCAGCAGTTCCATCGCCGAAGCTGCCGCGCTTTGAGATGCCTCGCGGCAGAGATCGGCAGACAGCCGCGCCAGGATGGCCGCGGCGCAGCATTTGATCACCGGCAGCAGATATACCTCAGATACACCGTAGACACGCCTAGCCGTGTCTCGAAGGGTCGAGAGCGCGCCGAGCATCGTGAGGGACAGCAGCAGGACCACGCACACCGACGCCACGCTCAGAGCCAGTCCCAACTCCGGGTTCGTTCTTCTGACCAACAGTGCGGCGCAGGCCGAGAGCAGAACAAGCGCCGCGGCCTTCATCAGCATCTCCATGGCTACAGATCAAATAGGGTTTTGATGAGACTGAACAGCTCGCTGATTTTCTGTACCACCATGATCAGCACCACGACCAGCGCGGCAATGGTGGTCATCAGCGCCTGCTCGTCCCGTCCCGAGCGCTGCAGCAGGATATTGAGCACCGCAACCAGGATCCCGATCGCAGCCACCTTGAAGATGAGATCTACGTCCATGTTCTCTCCTAACTCAGCAGGATCACGACAAAGGCCCCCAGCGCCAATGCGATTCCCAGCGTGGGCTTTCTGCGCTCGCTCCAGCGCTGCTCGCTCTCATCGGCTCTTCGTTCAAGCTCTTCGCTCAACCCCCTGAGAGCCCTTATCTGTGTGTCAAGCTCACTGCCTCCCAGCTCGTCCCCCAGCGCGGCAAACTGTGCTCGCCAGCCGCTTTGCATGTCTCCAAAGCAGTTCTGTACAGCTCTGCGCCAGACAGATGAGAAGGATTCTTCCCCCAGTCTTGGTATGCTGTCGAACAGCTGCGAATAAAATGTCCGCACAGCCGGACATGTCCCCTCCGTCAGCGTCCGAAACAAATCGGCCAGGCTTTCCTGTCGTTCCGATAACCCCCGCTCCAGAAAGCGCAAGCTCTGCATAAGGGAGCGGAGCCTTGATGCTTCTTCTCGCTGCCATCGCAGTCGGATGAGGGCGACAAGACCGCTTGCAAGCAAAATGGCCAGCGCGCCGATCCACTTCATGCGCCAAGCCTCCCCACTTCATATCGCCGCACGCCCCCATCGTTGTAGATAGTCAGCGTTCGGGTAAACACCCGTTCGGTCAGCAGCTCCCGGTATATCTCCCGCCTGGCCAGATCCTCGACCGAGGCAGCGTGGGCTGTGGCCAGAAGGCCGGTGCCGCAGCCGAAGATCTTCCGCACCGCCTCTGTGTCCTGTGGCGCGCTGATCTCATCCATGGCGATGACCTGCGGATTCATGGAGCGCAGAAGCAGCATCGCCCCGGATAACTTGTCCGTCCCGGAGATCACGTCCGTGCACCTCCCCAGAGAGAAGACGCGGTCTGACAGCTCGCCCCTCTCGTCCACCACACCCAGACGCGTTCCTCCGTCCGACAGAAGACGGATGATGTCCCGCAAAGCGGTTGTTTTGCCTCCCCCCGGCGGAGAAAGCAGCAGTGTATTGTAAAAACCAGATTGGTAAAGCTCCCCGGCCGCCTTTTCACATACGCCGCGATGCTCGTCCGACAGGCGGATCGCGAGCGAGGTAACGCACCGATAACCGCCGCCCGCCCTGTTAGCGGTAACCGCTCCGCAGACGCCGATGCGCAGAGGGCCGCAGCAGTAGTACCCCTGGCGCATGGCTTCCGCCGCCCGGTACAGCGAGCCCTCTGTGGCCCGTTCCAGGATGAGCCGCAAGTCAGACTCGTCCACCGGCGGCAGGCGGAGCGCGTGCTCTCTGCCGCCATACGACGCCGCAGGTTCGCGGCCGCAGCGCAGGCGAAGTTCCTCCGGGTGTTTGTCCGATAGCTTTTGCAGCTCGCTTCGGTACTTTCCCGGCATCAGCTCCAATGCCGCTCGAAAAGAATTCATGTCCTTCACTTCCTGTGGACAATATATGAGGGGTCCGGGGAATTATTCTTGAAACTTATGAGGCGATGTGCTATGATGCATTCGACAAATACAACGCTTGGAGGCCTGTTCCATGGCAATGAAAATCATGTGGGCTGCCGCGATTTTCTTCGGCGGCTGGCTCTTCTTCTATCTCTTCGGCAGACAGCTGGTGTTTAACTGCACCGCGGCCTATCCCACCATCCGGAAGATGCGTGAGCAGGACAAGGACCTCATCGCGCCCGGGGCTGATAAGTACACGAACATTTCCGTTCTCGTGTGTGTAGTGACGATCGCGATCGTAGCGTTCATCGTGATCCGTTTCTGCCCGCTTTATCTCGCCATCAGCTGCGGCGTCGGCGCACTCAGCGCGCTTCTGATGTATCTGCCCCATTCGAAGGTCACCGACCGGGCGACCTTTGATCTGTTCTGCTCGGCATATTCCCGCTTTGTTCCGGATGATGAGCTGCGTACCGCCATGTTCAACCGCAAGCCCAAGGATATTCGCAGCCGTATGCACGACATGGGCCTCACTCCCAGCTTCGTGCCGGATTTCAAAAACTGAACACCATAGTAAAAGTGGCTCACGGAAAATCCGTGAGCCACTTTTTTCTTTGATACCGTATTTACTTAACAAGCTTTCGGATCATGCGCAGCAGGCGGCTGGCGTTGATCTCCAGTCTCTCGCGCTTGACAGTACCGTCAGCAAGAGCCTGCATCAGGAGCTTGTAATCCTCCTTGCCTCCGGGCATGAAGAGCTCGCCGCCCGCGGCCGCCACGCGGTCGCTGCGGGACTTTTCATAGCGGCTGCCCATGGAAGGCATGTTCATGACCCAGTCGGTCATCACGATACCCTCAAAGCCGTTCTCTGCACGCAGGAAGTCCTCGACAAGGCCGTACATCTCGGCGCTGTGGGTGCCGTTGATCAGGTTGTAGGAGGTCATCAGCGCATGAGGCTGAGATTCGCGGATGCAGATAGCGAAGCCTCTGAGATAGATCTCACGCAGTGCACGCTCAGACACGCGGCTGTTGTTGAAATACCGGTTGAATTCCTGGTTGTTGGCAGCCAGATGCTTGATCGTGGTGCCGCAGCCGGGATGAGCCTGCACGCCCTTGGTGATAGCCGCCGCCATGAGGCCACTGATCAGGGGGTCTTCACTGAAATACTCGAAGTTGCGGCCGCAGAGGACACTGCGGTGAATGTTCAGCGCCGGGGCCAGCCACAGGTGAATGCCGAAGCGCTCCATCTCTTCGCCCACGATATCGCCGCAGCTGCGGGCGAAGTCCAGGTTCCAGGTCTGTGCAATGGCGGTTCCGATGGGGATAGCCGTGCAGTACTGATGCTGCGTCTCCTTACCCTTGGGGGCCTTGCTGCCGCCCATAAAGATCGTAGAGAGCTTGCGCACCATGGGGCTCATCAGATCCAGAATGCTCTCGGGAATGGCGCTGCCGCCCAGGGGATGGGCACCCTTCTCATCTTTGTAATAATCGCGGGACAGGCGCAGACCCGCAGGGCCGTCCGCCATGATCAGGGTCTTGATCCCCTTATCCTTCAGCATCGAGGTGGTCTCGCCGGCAGCACCGGCTACCTGACGTGCCGCGTTGCCGATAACGGAGCCCACGGTGGTGGCCTTTTCGTCAAAACCGCCGATGGCGAGGTAGGCCAGCTCCGCGTCCGACAGAGCCTTGATCTCGCTCTCAACAGGCCAGTTCAGATCGTAATTGACCTCGCGCAGGGTGAAGGCGTCCGCGGCCAGCTCGAAACGGGAAACGGCATCCAGCGACTCCTCACGCGCGACGCGCTCATAGCTCTTTTCCCTGAAGCCGCAGTCGTCGGCAATGGTGTGTACCTTGGTCAGTGTGACCGTGTGCGCGAGCGTGACGACAGCCACCGGGACGGTGTCGACACTGTTGTTGCCGAGACGGACAACGTACTCGCCTTCCTCCAGGACATAGGCGCTGCTGCTCTCGTCATAGGAGGCAAGCTCGGAGAAGTCAAAGGAAAGGCTGAGCTGTTCACTCTCGCCCGGAGCGAGGGCCGCGGTCTTGGCAAAGGCGGCGAGCGACTGATACGGCTTCTTCAGCTTGCCCTCCGGAGGCGTTACATAGACCTGCGCCACCTCTTTGCCGCAGAACGCGCCCACGTTGGTGACTTTGACGCTGGCCTCCGCGCGGCTCCCGGAAAGGGCAAAGCTGCCTTCACTCAATTGAAAATCGGTGTAGGAAAGACCATAGCCGAAGGGGTACAGCGGCTTTTTGCCGACGGTATCAAAGTAGCGATAGCCCACGTACACGCCCTCGTAATAGGTCGTGTCCTGTCTGTCGCCCATCTCGATATCCGGGCAGTAATCCCGCCAGGCCGCCCAGGTAGTAGTCAGCTTGCCGGAGGGAACGAGCTTGCCCAGCAGCACATCCGCCAGCGCGCTGCCCATCTCGGTACCAAGCTGCGAGAGCACCAGGATATTGCCGACCTCGCCCACCGGGCTCAGATCCACAGGGCCTCCGACGTTGAGCACCAGCATAAAGCGCTCATACATCCGGTTGAGAGCCAGGATATCGCGGATCTCGGTCTTGGACAGAAGAATATCTCCCTCTTTTGCACGACGGTCGTTGCCTTCTCCGGAGATGCGGGAGACCACATAGATCGCCGCATCGGCGCATTTCAAAAGCGGCAGGTCATACTCAGGCTCGGGCATAACGGCGCCCATGCCGTACATAAAGGCGTTTACATGGGCCGCTTTTGCCTCAGCCTTGATATCCTTGAGAAATTGCTGCTTGGACTCGGCACGCTTTTTGTCGTACTGGTCGAGCCAGATCTTGCTGGTCAGCGTGAAGCCGGCTTCCTCCAGTCCCTGTTCGATAGTGACATAGAAACGCGAGTTGACTTCACCCGAGCCGGTGCCGCCCTTGACGCTGTTGCGCACGCCGCTGCCGTAGGCTGCCAGGCTGCAGGGACCGTCCATCGGGAAGGCGCCGTTCTTTTTGAGCAGGACCATGCATTCGCCCAGTCCCTCTCTCAGGCGGGCAAGGTGTTCTTTTTCATAGGCATGCAGTTCCATAGTTTCTCCTTTCGGCATTATATGTTCAATAGAATCAACGGAAGGATCACCGTCAGCACGTAACCGAGCAGCGCGGTGATAAGATAGAAGCGCCGGGTGTAAACGGCGACAAATTCCCGGATAACGGCGCTTGGCCAGTAATAAGCCGCCACCCTGCCCCCAAAACCATGGCAGCGGATGCCCATATCATGGGCGATCAGCAGGCAGCGGTACAGATGATAATTGCTGGTGACCAGCCCCATGCGCTCTCCGCAGCCGTGCTCCTCCATGAGCTTTCTGGACAGGCGCAGATTTTCTTCCGTGCTGCGGCTCTTATCCTCCAGCAGGATCTTATCCGGCGAAACGCCGTGTTCCAACAAATAGCCCCGCATGGCGGAAGCTTCGGTGACAGTCTCGTCGTCGCCCTGTCCCCCGCTGGGGATCAGGACGGTGCGGCCGTCGTTGGCGCGGTAAAGGCTGATCGCCGTGTCCAGACGTGCGGCCAGAATGCGAGAGACCTTGTTGCCGTGAATAAGAGCGCAGCCGTGGATGATCAGCGTGTCGTACCTGCCCGTCCGCCGAATCAGCGGCAGGAGCAGCATATAGAGCACAAAGGAGAGCATCAGTACGGAAAAGTACGCCACCGACATGCCGAAAAAGGCCAGGAAAACACCTTTGACGGAGGCTTTAAGGGTTGTCGCTCCGGAAAACACATAGACCGCCAGGGCTACCTCGCCCAGGCCGATCACCAGACCCAGCAGCAGTGAGAGGATATTGGCCAATTTCCCGGATTCCCGCCGCATCATGACGATCCCATTCCAGATCAGCATCACCGGCGCCAGCAGCAAAAACAGGATCACGCAGACCGCGCCGACGATCATGATGGGTACGCTCGCGTCTGTCCAGAAAAGGAACAGGAATACAAAGATGCCGAAGAAGAGCGTCAGCTGCAGCAGAATGGAATTGGCAAGTACATAGGGTCTGCGGTAGACGCCGAAGAGAAAGGCGGCGAGGCAGATCACAAACAGGATCGCAAGCACAATGGTAGCCGGGTTCAGCATCATCTCCGCCCTGTCCTTTCTTTCGTGATAACCAGTTTTTTTATTATAACAGATAGGCTATGATCTTTCCAGTAGGAAAGCAAAAACCTGTGCTCGAAAAGGAACACAGGTTTCTGGAGCTGGCAATGTGACTCGAACACACGACCTGCTGATTACGAATCAGCTGCTCTACCGACTGAGCTATGCCAGCATAATGCAATTGTACGTTCAAAAAGGCTTGTTTCCCCTATCTGACGCGAGCGTTATTGTAGCATAATTGGGGCTGCAAGTCAACTAATAATTTCCGTAATTACAATTTGTATAAGCATGTTACCAAATCAGAAGATTACAAATCGGAGATGGGCAATTTTGTAAAAGTTTTCTGACGCAATCTCTGAAAACTCGGACTTTTTCGCGGATCCAACAACGTCAAAAAAGCAAAAAAAGAGTAACATAATAATTTTTTGTAATTACTTTGCAAATAGTTATCAACATTTCCAACAGCTTTTTCAACATCGATTTTTTGTTGAAATCACTGGGTTTTGCGTGCTTTTTGGCGAAAAATGCCGAACCCTGTAATGGAGGTTGGTTACAAAAAAGAAACAGATTTCGGTTTACATAATGCCTGTTTTTTAAGACCGTTAATTCAGGTATCCGGATTGGGCAAATGATACATACGTGTCGTCTGAAACGATGATATGATCGAAAAGGCGGATGTCCATCAGCTCCAGCGCGTGCTTGAGTTCAATCGTGAAGCACCGGTCCTCTCCGGAAGGAATGGCAAAGCAGTCCGGGTGATTGTGGGCCAGCACGACGCTGGCACTGCGGCGGCGCACCGCTTCATCCACCACGGCGCGGATGCTCAGATTCACACCGTTGAGGGTACCGGATCCGATCAGCGTACAGCAGATAACGCCGCCCCGGCCGTTAAGGCACAGCAGATACACCTTTTCGATCCGTTCATACTGCAGCAGGGGAATGAAGTAATTGCCCGCGTCCTTGGACGAAAAGATATAATGCGTCTCCTTGATAGGCTCGCTAACATAGCGGCGTACCGCCTCTCGCACGACCTTGAGATACAGCTCCGTCCCCTCGCCCACGCCCTCCACCTTGTGAAGGTCGGCGCCGTCGGCGTCCAGCACCTCTTTCAAAGAGCCGTAGCGGTCAAGCAGACGGTGAGCCAGCTCGTTGGTATCGCGGCGCGGAACAGCGTAATACAGCAGCAGTTCAAGAAACTGCACCTCCGTCAGGGCTTCGCTGTGCGCGGCGAAGGTCTCTTTCATTCTTTCTCTGTGTCCGTCATGTATCGAGGCCATAAGGCAGACTCCCCGTCTCTGTAATATGAATACCGCTTTTATCGTGTCAGCGTATCGTACGCCACGTTCAGATCCATCGTGGCATAGGCGTTCAGATCGCTTCCGGCGCGTGTCCCGGCCAGATATTCGTAGTAGCCCTGCGCGCCGATCATGGCGCCGTTGTCTCCGCACAGGCGAAGGGGCGGTACGAACAGCTGCAGGCCGTTTGCCTCTGCCGCCGCCTTGAAGTCGGCGCGGATGCGTGAGTTAGCGGCGACACCGCCGGCGACTACCAGCTTGTCTCTCCCCTTTTCCTTAGCCGCGGCAATGGCACGCGGGACCAGGCTGTCGCTCACGGCCTTGGTGAAGGAGGCGGCCAGGGAGGCGCGATCCAACTCCTCGCCCTTCTGCTCGGCGTTGTGCACCAGGTTGATGACCGCGGTCTTCAAGCCGGAAAAACTCATGTCATAGGGGTTATCGTCCAGGTGGGAGATCGGAAAGCTGTACTTGCTGTCATCCCCACCCTGGGAGAGCGCGTCGATGGGTTTCCCGCCTGGATAGGGCAGACCCAGCACGCGGGCTGTTTTGTCAAAGCACTCCCCTGCCGCGTCGTCGCGTGTCTGGCCGATGATCTCCATATCGGTATAACCCTTCACGTCCACCAACAGCGAGTTCCCGCCGGAGATCGCCAGACACAGGAACGGCGGCTCCAGCTCCGGGTAGGCCAGATAGTTGGCCGCAATATGGCCGCGGATGTGGTGCACGGGGATCAGCGGCACGCCCAGAGCCAGCGCCACGGACTTGGCGAAGTTCACGCCCACCAGCACCGCTCCGATCAGGCCCGGGGCATACGTGACAGCCACGGCGTCGATGTCCTCGCGGCTGATGTTCGCGGCCTGGAGCGCGCGGTCTGTCAGAAGCGAGATGGACTCCACATGGCAGCGCGAGGCTATTTCGGGTACGACACCGCCGTACACGGCGTGCAGATCAGCCTGAGAAAAGATCTGGTCGGTCAGGACCTTTCTTCCGTCCTCTACTACGGCAACGGCTGTCTCGTCACAGGACGATTCAAAAGCGAGTATTTTCATAATGTGTTATCTTCCTTGCTGAGTGTAATAGTCATCAGAATGGCGTCCTCCCGGGGGCGCTCATAATAGCCGCGGCGGCGGCCAACGGGAACAAAGCCCGCCTGTTGATACAGCGCGATGGCGCCGTCGTTATGCTCCCGCACCTCCAGTGTCACAAAGCTCAGCTCCCGCCGCTGAGCGAGCTGTAGCATTTGCGCAACCAGCGCGCGGGCGATGCCCCGCCGTCTGGCAGCCGGTGCCACGGCGACATTCGAGATATCCCCCTCGTCCAGGACGGTCATCATGGCAACATAGCCTAGAAGAGAGCCGTCCTCTCCCTCCGCCACCAGAAACTCATGGCGAACGTCTGGGAGTTCACACTTCAGCTGCTCTCGCGTCCAGGGAACGCTGAAGCAGGCGCGTTCCAGCTCAACCAGCGCGTCCAGGTCTGACTGGGCGGCATTTCGAATCGTGAAGGTCATGTCGGCGTGCTCAATGGGCCTCGGCCCAGGTCTTGCCGGCCTTGGCCTCACAGGTCAGGGGAACAGAGAAATGCGCGGCGCCCTCCATCTCTTCTTTCAGGATCTCCACGACCCGCTCGGTCTCGCTCTCCGGGCACTCGGCGATCAGCTCGTCGTGTACCTGCAGGATCAGCCTGGCCTGCAAGCCCTCGTCACGGAGCCGTTTGGCCACGTTCACCATGGCCAGCTTGATCACATCGGCGGCTGTTCCCTGGATGGGCATGTTGAGCGCCACGCGCTCACCGAAAGAACGGGTATTGAAATTGCTGCTCTTGAGTTCCGGCAACGCGCGTCGACGACCGTAGAGGGTAGAGACATAGCCGTCGGCCTTGGCCTGCTCCACGATATGCTTCATATACTCCCGCACACCGTGGTACTTTTCCAGATAGGCGTCCATATAGGCCTTGGCCTCGGCGGGGCGCACATGGATATCCTGGGCAAGGGAAAAGGCGGAAATGCCGTAGACGATGCCGAAATTCACGGCCTTGGCGCGGCTTCGCAGCGTGGGGCTGACCTCTTGCAGCGGAACGCCGAAGACCTTGGAGGCCGTGACGGCGTGGAAGTCCTCCCCGCTCAGGAACGCCTCCTGCATGGCCTCGTCACCGGAGATGTGGGCCAGCAGCCGCAGCTCGATCTGGCTGTAGTCTGCGTCCACCAGCATGTTGCCCGGTGCGGGAACGAACATGCGCCGGATTTGGGCTCCCAGTGAACGGCGGATGGGGATATTCTGCAGATTCGGCTCCGTGGAGGACAGACGGCCGGTGGCCGTGACTGTCATCTGAAAGCTGGTGTGGATGCGCCCATCCGGCGCGATGACCTTCAAAAGGCCCTCTGCATAGGTGGACTTCAGCTTGGTCAGCATCCTATAATCCAGCACTTCTCCTACGATATCGTGCTTGCCGATGAGCTTTTCCAGCACGTCGGCGTTGGTGCTCCATCCGGTTTTTGTCTTCTTGCCGGAGGGCAGCATCAGCTCGTCGAAGAGCACTTCACCCAACTGCTTGGGGGAATTGATGTTGAACTCGTGTCCCGCGTGGGACCAGATGCTCTGCTGCAGAGCGTCGATCTGGGCGTTGAGGCTCTCGCCGAATTCATACAGGGCCTTGCGGTCCACAAGAAAGCCGATCTTCTCCATCTCCGCCAGCACACGGCACAGCGGCAGCTCGGCGCTGTCATACAGTTCCTTCATGCCCAGTTGGCGCAGCTTCTGCTCCATCACCGGAGAGAGCTTCCAGACAGCCTCCGCCCCTGAAACCTCATAGCCCAGATACCGGGCGCTCAGACGAGCGAGGGAATAGTCGCCGTCGGTGGCGTCGATCAGATACCCGGCAAGAGCAGTATCGAAGCAGAAATGCTCCACGCTCAGCCCGTCATCCAGCAGCAGGCGCATGAAATCCTTGACCTGGTGGGACAGGAGAGGACGCTCCACCGCGGCGCGCAAAAGCTCGTTATAGCCCTCGCCGCAGACGGACCATTCGGCGCAGTATACGTTTTCTCCGTCGCAGAGCTCGATACTGTCCAGCCCCTCCACCGGGACCAGCGCCAGCTTCTCTTTATTCTTCAGCGCTTCGCACAGCGCGCGCGCTTCCTCCTCATTGGGAAGCTCGATGCGTCTCATTGCCGGATGTTCGGCAGCTTCCGCGGTCGGCGCGGTCTGGCTTTCGGGCACGTTCCATTTCTCGATAAACTTTTGAAAGCCCAGGCGCTTGAAGAGCGGATAGAGCGCATCGGTATAGTTTTCATGCCAGAGGGCCTCCTCCGGCG
>ONSQ01000015.1 GCA_900320465.1 uncultured Eubacteriales bacterium | reverse complement strand
AACGCTTCCGAAACCCGAAAGTGAATGGTTTTCTCTCTCGCTCCAAGCTCATCTTTCTTTCTTGCCATTTTTTGACTCCTTTTGATTTGCGCAGCATAATCAAAACTGTGTTTGCTTCAGAGCAGACACCGCAACGAATGTTGCCAAAGTATTCGAGGGATTGGGGAGCGAAATCCCCAACAAGTGACTTGGCGGATAAATGCCATTTTGCATTTATGTAGCACAAGGCGAATCTTGCTCTTGAATTGTGAGCATCTTTTTTGCCGCGATTTTAATTGCTTCCTCTGAACTATTTACAAGAAGTTTATCATAGTTGCTGTCCCATAATCCTCCCTATGTTTTGCTCTGGTACATTCATAAGGAAGATACAAACCGAGAACTGATCTAGAAGAAGCATATATAAAAGCAGAGTTCCTGTTGAGCAGGAACTCTGCTTTGAAACTTTTTGATTCTTTCATTTCTTCTAACGATTTGATTGCTTGCCCTAAGGAATCGTTCAGCCTAAAAAATCTTGAGCTATTGCGTCCAATTGAGCAGCAATTTGAGGAAACTCAAGATTGAGATTTAAAGTGCGAACAGCAATTGTATTTCCGTGCATCTGATAAGTATAGTTTGGCTGGACCGCTTCATCTGTGCCTGCGTATAAAAGCATGCCTGAAACAACGGGAGTATCATATGCACGTTGGCGCTTTAGATTCTCCTGATAGTTTTTTACATAAGAATAAATCTGGTATACGTTATTTGAACTGATTGTAGCGTTTCCATAAAAGACTTGTGCAATTCGCCTATAGTATTTTGCGTCAATAATCAGTGTTTTTTGATTTGTCGAAAGTGTAACATCTGTCCGCATAGTCGGTAGCATTTCACGAAGGTTGTTGTCAAGTGCCCAGCTTATATGAGGAGAACTTGGGTTTAATTCTGCGTGAGTTGCTTTGAAATATGCAAGTATAAACTGTTCATACAGCTGAGATTCTTTTCTCCCATCGAGGAAATCTAACACGCGGGTCTGGCCACTGCGCTTTGTTTGTAGAAGGCCATTGAGTGTCAGATAGCAAACACCCATTAACATCCGATAGCTTTGATTGTTGTTATCGTAGTGAATATGCCAATCGATAGTGTAAGTATTGAGCACTTGTATATCTGTAAAATATAGGAGAAGCTTGTGCAGTTCTTTTTTCCGTTCTGCCGACACATTCGCTTTCAGCAGCTGCAACATCGTTGTTTTGAGGATTCTGTTCAAATAGGTGTTGCTGGTGAAAGTATCATGCGTGCATACCAACTGTAGCCTTTGTGGTGCCCGTTGTTTGATAGATTCTGCAACCTCAATTTTGCCTCTCGGTGAGGAGAGGGGCTCTGTATATTGAAAATAATCGTGGTGTAGGCCGCGTTTCAACTGATAATTGATCCCACGAATTAACAGAGCTGCAAACAACTCTGACGCATTTTCAAACGGCTCAACCGCCAAGTCGTCATATCTGAACCGATCGGTCGCCTTGAAAACATAGGCAAGCATATAATAAGTGTTTTTTATTGGAATCATATGCTTTTCCCTATGCCTGCACGGCAATCATCAGGCGTTCACCCCAGCTTCTTGCTTTCTCCGGGCTGTCAAACCAGTATTCTTTCAACATGGGAATGATTTTATATTCGATCGTGCTCAGTAACTTATCTTGTATTTCTGCACCCTCTGGAAGCTCATTATATCGGCAGAAATAGCTATGTCCGATTAAATAGTTTGGCCCCAGAGCAGGATCATTTTCAATCTCCCTATTCAGTTCTTTTATCTCTTTGATAACACGATCAAATGCAGAATTGTTCAACTCTGCCTTATATGTTTCAAACTGTTCCGTTTCAAATCCAGGTTTCATAGTAATAAAAGCGAAACGTCTTCGGAGGGCGTAATCAAGCATGGCAAGGCTGCGATCTGCGGTATTCATCATGCCTATGACATACAGGTTTTTAGGAACAGTGAATGGTTTATTAGAATACAGAAGCGGCATATATTCACGTTCGCGTTTACTGTCTTCTATTAGTGTAAATAGTTCACCAAAAATCCTGCTCAAATTGCCGCGATTGATTTCATCTATAATGAAGAAATAATCGTTTTCTGGGTCGTCCTTTGCGCTCTCGCAGAACTTGGTAAAAGAACCTTTTTCCGGATCAAATCTGCCGCTTACAGTTGGCCGAAGCCCCTCAATGAAATCTTCATATGAATAGCTTTGATGGAATTGTATGGTCATAATCCGCTCGTCTGCATCGGCGCCCTGCCGTCCCATAATAGAATACGCTAAAAACTTGGCAGCATAAGATTTCCCCACGCCAGGAGCCCCGCAAAGGACTATGTTTTTATGATATATCAGAGCCCTTTTTAGTTTTCGGTAATCCTCTGCCGACATATATATTTCGTCAAGGAAATCTTGCTCAGTAAACAAATCTGGGCTGTGTGATTCATCGCAATCCGTATCTTGAACCTCTACGGGGTGCATTATCTCTTCAGAAAGGGGCGTCC
Organism: uncultured Eubacteriales bacterium; assembly: GCA_900320465.1. Classification (GTDB taxonomy): domain Bacteria; phylum Bacillota; class Clostridia; order Oscillospirales; family Oscillospiraceae; genus Limivicinus. The sequence goes on along the minus strand of ONSQ01000015.1, from coordinate 26,224 downwards.
AACGGACGGCGGCAGGATATACTTCTTTGATAAATTGTGCTATTTCTTCTACAGTTTTTTCCCCGTTTATTGTTGCAACAACAAATTCATCGTGTAAAGGTACAGGTTGTGTATCTTCTACCTCTCCGTAATAGGAAACTCTGCGCCCGCTGCCTGTGTTTCCTACTGGAATTAAGTATGAATGGCCTTGCTCATTCAAACCATGCACACAGTTTTTGCTTGCCATTTGATACAAGCTGCTTAGCGTTTTGGCCTTGTTATATGTGTAGGCAAGGTCTCTGATTGTTGTTGGGTCAAAAACATAATTCTCCTGACTGTTAGAACCTGTTCGATAGTACTCGTTATATGCAAGTGTTGCTGCAGCAATCCAGGTTGCCTCTAATGTGCTTAGTTCAGGCAACTCATTCTGAGAGATCGTTTCTATTTTACTTGTGTTTTGAAAATAGTCTTTTAGTACTTCTTCGATGGTTTCATCGCTGGCACTTTCGGGTCTACCTTCCCATAATGCTTGATTAAGTAGAACACGAATCATAGAAGACAGAAAGGGAGTGATCTCTCCCTCTTGAAAAACAGTGGGGCCATTCAACATACAGTATAGCTGCAGCTTATCAAATGGCTCACTTATAAAATACTTGTTGTATTCTTTATAACCAGAGCCCACTGTTGCCTTTCGAACATCTGAATCCTTTGCTTCACTTCCATTGGGAAAAAGGACTTTTGCCCTGTCAATTAACTCATTTACAGAGAAAAGAATGTTACTTAGCTCATAGTTTTTCATAATCCGGTGCTTCTCGACCATCAAAGAGATCCACGCACAAACTAAACGATCTTGAATTCTTATCATAATGCCCCTTCTTTCACAGATACTCAAGCAATAACTTGCTTCATTTCATGTTCTGAATAGCTTTCTTTCGCAGTTCAAATTCTTTAATTGCTAATTCCATGCCTGTATCGCTGCGTTGCCTGCGTTTATTGATCATATAATCCATTGTACGCATAAATGTGTTTTTCCCTACATGCTGCACTGCAAAAACATCGGCTCTGAGCTCCTGCATCTGGACTTTTCCATGAAGGATAGCCTCAGCTCTTATATCTTTAATTTTTTCGTTAGACACTTCTTCCTCGTCAAAAGCGGAAAGGTCTCCGTTTCTGTAGTGCCCTAGTTCATGGAGCATGATGGTCAAAAAGATTTCCGGATGATCATAGAGACACGGCCGATGAAGATCGTCAATCACTGCGACAGGATAATCTTCACCATCGCGCTCATATTCTTCAATACATGTATGATAACCCCATTTCTTCCATAGATCCCTTTCGTACACAATATACATAGCATCCTTTTTCGCGGTTGAATCAACTATTTTGGCAATTTCAACTTTTTCCGGTCCATTGTAATCAACGGCGGTTTCGTTAATGCAAAGCTTAAACTGTCCTTTCATTGTTGCACCTCTTTGCTGTTTTGGTTTCAGAGTATGTCCAGTAGATTCGTGCAGATTCTTGATGATTTACTGATATTCTTCCCCTTCTTGTTCTTCCGGGTGTAAGGCCTCCCAACGGTCGTGAAAGGCCCGCATCAAGGCGTACTTCTTGTCCAGAAAGGCAGGATCGGCACACGGACCGCCTGTGCGCCAACAGGCAAAACATGCGAAGTCATAGAAAAACTGGTCAGTATCCGTATCCCAGGGAATTGCCCCCTCTTCTTCCAGGGCCTCAAGCAGCGACTGCCAAAACGTGCCGAACCGGCGCTCTGAAAGCACGCCTTCATCCTCAAACAGGATCTCTCCCTGCACGATGCGTTGGGTAGAAGGGGAGAACTCTATATTCGCTTCAAAGAAGGCTCTCATATCTCGCAGGCGTGATGGCTCGATTTGCTCCTCCTCCGGCATGGGAGAAAGGGAAATCTGGTGCACAGCAGCTTGCCGGAGAGATGGCATGAGCATGGCGGCATGCTGCGGAACGAGCCTTGCAAGCTCGGTCTTCAGATCGGCCCACGTCTGGGCGAAATCGACCCGGCATATGATTCGCGCGGGGAGCTCAGTCTGCGTCTGCATGCAGGACAGAGAACCCAAGTCTCCGCTGTCAAGGCACCAGCCGCACTCCCAGCGGTTGCCCCTCAGCATGACGGGGCTTCCGCAGCGAGGACAGGCAAGACGGGGAACGTTGGGGCTTTTTACGGTTATCTTGATACGTGGTTCTCCTTTTTGCTGCTGAGCTGTTCTTTTCTTGGAAGAATAAGAGATGATGATCAGGATCGGTATTGCGATCACACCGATCAGCAACAGGATCAAGGCTTCCACGATGCAACTCCTTCCAGTTCAAACGAGCACGCTCATGTTATGATGAAAACTTATCCCCGACAGCTGAATTCATACGCCTCATTGAGAAAAACGAGATCAAATCCAAATGCCTTATAGCCTTCCGCGCAGCGTTCTACATACTCCTGCGCCGGACAGCCAAGCTTGCGCTCCTCGTGCATGATGTAAACGAACGCTCTCACAGGCCGCGTCTTTCCGCTGTTCGACTCGCGCATCGTCACAGACAGCTCTTTCTTGTAGTAGAAAGTCGGAAAGCCCTCATAGCGGTCCAGGTTTCTCTCGTCCCGCTCGGAGACAGCCCACACGGCGGCGGGGACGGTATAGCCCTCGGCGCGCTCAATGGTCAGATAATTGCCGCTCCTGCTGCCCTTGTACAACAGCCGCCAGCCGGTCAGTTCCGCCGTGCCCACAACGTGCGCGTCGGGGCAGCGGTGCTGCATCTGGGCAAGGTTCAGATTGCTGCCGTAGGCGAGATACAGCCGCTCTTCTTCCACCGGCTCTTCCTCCTCGGGCGTGAACATCTTTGCTTTTTCGAGAATGTCGTAGGCGCGGTCGGTATAGTCGTCACCCCACGCCCCTGCTACCTTGCCGCTCATTACGCCGTGCAGCAGAAACAGAAGCGCCTGCGTGAAGCACTCAGTGAACTCCGGACAGGGGCATCCACATGTCTCGATGAAATCTCTGGCACCGTGATCAACAAAGAACTCTGTGACTTCCACAAGTCCTCTCACATCGTCAAAGCCGTGACCGCGGAACCCCCGGCCTGTGCAGCCCAGAAGTACAGCGCAAAGGATTTCCCTGGCGCTCTCCCCCCGCGGCAGAGAGACCTTTTCCAGAATCCCCGGGTAGAGCAGGCAGGCTTTCATGCTCAGCGCCGCGGCCAGGTAAGTCGGCCAGTAGTAGTACTCCACCCGGATATCCGAGGGCATGTGCTCCGGTCTATCGAAGCCGAGGAAGCGCATGGCGGGGTCTCTCTCCAGGGGCTCCGCCTGCAAGAGCAGGTCCTCCAGGTATTGAATGACCTCGGATTCCGGTACCTTGCCAGTCTCCAGCTCGTCCAGGTCTGCGCGCAGCTTGCTGCGGATGGAATCCCATTCTTCGGTGCTGATGGTCTCGGGGCGGTAGAATGTGCATTTCATGATTCAAATCTCCTTTGTTTTTTTGGTGACTTCAATATACCACAAAACAAAGGAACCCTCTGGAAGCTTTTCTTCCAAAGCTTCACCATCTGATGTCCCATACTTCTTCCGTTGAAAACGAAACCGCGCTGCTTTTATCCGGGTATTCCTCTACCGGGATGGCAAGCCATCTGTTCTCATGCAGGTCTGCAGGAGTAATCTTGGCCTTGTCGATGCGTATCGTTTTCCCACTCTGCTTCAGCACGATCCGGCATGCGTCCCCGGTTTTGAAAGATGACATCACCAGCTCGCCCATGGACATGTTGTCGTCACGCTGCTGTTCTTCTGTGTGGAAGGTTACGAGCCGGTTTGCTCCAAGCTCTTCTTTTATCTCATCTAAAAAGGCGTTGAATTCCCGGTCTTTTGCGCCATATTTCTCTTGGATCCTGCTCTGCCCGTAGTCAGAAAGCTGACACCAGACATCTATGGCCATTTCGCGGCTGAGTAGGCTTCCGGTGTCTTCATTCATTCTGAACAGAGAGAGGAGAAGTGTAGCGGCTTCCTGGGTGTTCAGCTGCAGAGCGATGGGATGGAGCCGGTTTTTCATATAAAATTTGCGCTCGACGGCATGGGGATTGTCCTCTCTCGCCTCAGACTTAACCTCGATTTTCGGGTGCATTTCCTGCCCAGCAATGCGCAAAGGCCGGATCTTTGGACCGCTTTTCCGCAGCGACGGGTCAAGGGCGCGCAGCTCGGTCTGAATCGTTTTGATTCCTACATTTAGTTTTTCTGCCAGCTCCTCTTTTGTTTTCCCCTTCTCATCATGCAGGGCCTTGATCAGGTCGACACCAATGTCTCTTGCCACAGGTCGCGGCAATTCATCCTCAAATGCTGTCCCGGCTTCAACGCCAAGCTTATCGGCGATCCGTCGGGTCCAGCTGTCACAGCTGTCCCAGAGCCGCTGTTTATAGGAGGGGGGAGCCGGATATCTGCGCACGTAGTCCCCCATTCCACTTGCGATGGCGCGCACCGCTTCCGTGTTTGTCCTTATCTCACTCATATGGCAGGCTTCTATGACAGCATCGACAAATCCCTGGTTCTCGCCATGGAAGAGCATAGACTGTGCAGCTTTGTCACCGTCGATCGTCTCTGACAAAAGAGATCTGATTTTTTCAATATTGAAAAATGAAGCCATTGGTTCTCCTTCTTCCTGCAACACTCCTGTTGTTTCCAGTATTTATCATTCTACTCTGAATCCGTTGGATATTCAATAAGATTACCCAGCATCCATGCCTCTTTGCATCGATAACATATCTCTTCCGTGTTCTATAAACTGCATATAGTAAAAAAGAGGAAGATGATTTACACATAAGAATGTAAATCATCTTCCTCTTTTGTTGCCAACCCTGCCAGCCAGATACCCAAATCAGATAGAGTTTCAAAACTGTCTTATGAACACCCAGCTGAGCGGGCGCGCCTTTTTTTACGGCCGGATTATTCTTTTGAGGGCTTGGCCTCGTGATACTCCATGCCCTTGTCAAAGCGCACGGTTTCAGGCGGCGTCTCCAGCACCTCGGGATTTTCAAGATAATAGCGCATGTCGTTGAAAAAGCGGGCGTAATGGGCCCCGGAGCATACGCGCTCGTCGGCCGTGATGCCGATGGGCAGAAAGCGCTTCATGCGGATCTCGCCGTTTTCCTCGACGGCCACCTTCTCCGTCGTGCCCATGCCGAAGAACAGACCGACGTCGCCCCAGTTGTACAGATGGTGATTCACGTCGTGCAGCCCGATCGAGGCGGTGTTGGTGATGTACATGCCGACGTAGAAGGGCAGCTCCTCCATCAGAACGCCCGGCGCAAGCCCGTAGCGGTCGAGAAACCTGACCAGTCCCACCACCACGGTGGCAAGCCCCGGCACGGCAAAGAGAAAGCCCAGAAGCTTATCGGTAAAGCTCGTCCCCGCGTTCTCGCCGCGGTTGGCTGCCACGGCGGCGGTCATCCGGTCGCGCACGTCATAGAGCGTGTCGGTCAGATCAAACTTGATCTTCACCACGGCCTCGCCTTCGTCGGCGTCGTTCGGGTTGCGCAGGATCGTGAACGCAGCCGAGCAGTTGTTGCGGGCGAAGAGCTGCTTGTTCATGATAAAGCGGTTGACGGCGGGGTTCTGGCTGATCGCGCGGACATAGGCGGCGACAATGATCTGCATATAGGTGATCGTCTCGTGCTTCTCCATCTTCTGTTTACGGATATAGCGCGACATCTTTTCCATATCGGCCCGGTGCTTCAAAAACACCTGCGCGTCACAGCGCATCGGCATCACATAGGGCGTGATCTTCATAACGGGGTCGATCCCCTGAACACGGCGTCCGTCGGGGCGTCTGCCAAACATAACGGCGTCCTCCTTGAATACTTCCAATTTTTTAATTAACTGTATTTTACCACGCTTTCTCATACAGTGCAACCGTCGAATTGACGAAAAGAAGACCCCGGTCGGCAGACCGGGGTCTTCTTGGGACTGTCAGAGCTACTTGAGCTCACGATTCAGATATTTTTTTACCGCGGCGTCGCAGCCGCCGTCGAAGGTGTACAGCCGCATGCCTTTTTCCTTCAGCTTCGCGATCGCGCGCGAGGAAAAATTGCGGCAGATCACGACGTCGATCACAGAGCCGCAAAACTCTTCGATCTGCGCGCTGCCCGTCTCGGCGTAAAGAGACAGAAGCTGACGCTTTTCGATGTGTTTTCCGTCGAGACAGTAGACCCAGAAGGTCTTGGCCTGTTCAAAGGGGACGATCTCAGCCGCGCCGCCGTAGGCAACGGCGATAAACGTATAGCGGTCTTTTCTCATATGAAAACGCTGCTTCCCGCTCAGTGCGAATTGTAATACGCGATCGCTGTGCTGTCCGTCAGGATCAGATCGCACTTGCCGGCGTAAAGATAGCTGAAGCACTCGGTGGTGCCGCCGGCCAGACGGGTGATCTGCCCCAGACGGTTGGCCACCTTGCCGGCGCTCTCCAGGGCCTCCATGGCTTCGGGGGTGGTGCACATGGCCATTTTGCGGCCGTTGAGCTGGATGCTGTTCCAGATGTTGGAGCCGTCGCGGGAAGCGATGACGATATCATTTTTCACATAGGGACCGTAGACCGTGTAGCTGTTGTTGTCGATCTCCTTCTGAGGCAGAGCCAGCCCGCCCCAGGCGCAGTCGATGTTGCCGGAGTACAGCTCGATCTTCACGTCTTCCTTCTCCACCACGTGCACCTGCAGGGTCCAGCCCAGCTTCTGGCACATCTTGGTGGCCAGCTCCACGTCAAAGCCCCAGTAGTTGCCGCCCTCGCCGTAGGCGAAGGGGAAGGAGTTTTCATCCACGCCGATGATGAACACCCGCGGCTCGGGGGGCTGATAGGCCGAGAGTGCGTCGGCCTTCTTGCCGAAGCTCACCATGTTCGAGCCCAGCCATTTGCGCGACAGCTCCGCAATGGTGCCCTCGGCGTTGAGTTCCTCCAGCGCCGCGACCACGTAGTAATACAGACTGTCGCCGTTGCGGAAGGCCATGGAGTATTCCTGCTCCACCAGCGTCATTACGGGGTTGACGCCGTAAGAGATGCTGCCGCAGCCGCACAGGGCCAGACACAGCGAGAGTGCGAGCAGCAGCGCGATCAGTTTCTTTCTCATAAGCAATCACCAATTGATCAGATGTGTACGGTATCGCCCTCACGGCGATAGCTGCGGGAATAGTAGGCGCGCATGGCGCGGACAAGGGCTTCGGTGTCCCTGGCCCCGGAGGTCTCATAGCAGGAGTGCATCGCCAGCTGGGCAAGGCCGATATCCACGCAGTCCAGCGAAACGTGCGCCAGACTGATATTGCCCAGCGTGGAGCCGCCCGGCTTGTCGGCCCGGTTGGTAAAGCACTGGACGTCCACGCCCTCTGCGCGGCAGATCTCGGCAAACACGGCGGCGGAGACGCTGTCGGTGGTATAGCGGGCGTTGGCGTTGTACTTGATCACAATGCCGCCGTTCATGCGGGGCCGGTCGTTGCGGTCGGCATACTCGCCGTGGTTGGGGTGTACGGCGTGGGCGTTGTCGGCCGAGACCATAAAGCCGTTGGCCACCAGACGCAGATATCCGCTCTCATCCAGTCCCAGGGCGGCGCAGACCCGGCGCAGCACGTCGCCCAGCAGGGTGGAGTCGGCGCCCTGGCGGGTGCCGCTGCCAACTTCCTCGTTGTCAAAGACACACAGGCCAGCGATGCTCTGGGAATCCTCCGCCTCCAGAAAACCGTTCAGACAGCCGAAGACGCATTGCAGATCATCCAGCCGGGGCGAGGAGATGAACTCCTCCTCCGCTCCCCACAGCATACCGGGGGCCAGGGGGTAGAGAAACAGATCCTTTGACACGATATCTCCCTCCGCCACGCCGAGACTCTCTGCCGCCAGGGCGTCAAGGCTCCTGTCGGGAGAGAGGGAATAGAGCGGCAGCATGTCCACGTGGGCGGCATAGTTCTTGCCCTCGTTGACCGTCCGGTCCATGTGAATGGCCACGTTGGGGATCAGCGCCACGGGCCGCTGCAGGTCGCACAGACGGGATACAAGCGCGCCGTCCTGCCTCACCGTTACGCGTCCTGCGACGGACAGGGGACGGTCCAGCCAGGGAGCGCACAGCATGCCGCCGTATTTCTCCACATTCAGCCGCACATAGCCGTCTGGCCCCGCGATCAGGGCGTTGTCCTTGATCTTGAAGGAGGGCGAATCGCTGTGCGCCGCGGCGAGCATCAGCCCTGCCGGCGTCTGAGCGGGGATACGCAGGGCGATGATCGACGAGCCGTTTCGCCGTACAAACACCCGGTCGCCCGGCGCAACGGTCCAGTCCTCGCCCTCGAATAATTCCCGATAGCCCGCCGAAAGCAGGAACCGGCGGATGTTCTCCACCGCGTGAAAAGCGGTGGGGGAGCGGGAGATGAAAGAGAGAAGCTCGGAATTGATATCCATGTAAAACTCCTTCGGACAGACGGCGATCGGGGGGAGATGGAAATCGTCCCTTCCTGTCCAGCTTATTATCAGACGGAGTATATCATATTTTTCGCCTTTTGAACACCGCGGATTGAAAAACTTTACGAATTGTTGTAAAATAGCGTCATGAATTAAAAATGAAAGGATTGCAAGCTATGAAAGTATCTGAGCTTCCCTATAAGCGCGTAACCATTGAAGAGATCCGGAGCGTCATGGAAGACGTGATCCGCCGCACCCGCGAGGCCTCCAGCACGGAGGAAATCCTCGAGGCGCGCGAGCAGTATCTGGAGCTGTACAAGACCTTTGCCACGGCCTCCAGCCTGTCCTACATGCGCTATTCGATCAACACCGTCGACGAGTTCTATGTGGCCGAAAAGGACTACTACGACGAGATCGGCCCGCAGGTCGAAAACTATATGGTGACCTACTTCTCGGCCCTGCTGGACTCGCCCTTCCGCGCCGAACTGGAGGAGAAGCTCTCGCCGGTGCTCTTCCACTCCTTCGAGGTCAGCCGCAAGGCCATGAGCGAGGAGATCATCCCCGACATGATCGAGGAGAACAAGCTGGTGTCCGAGTATTCCCAGCTGATGGCCGGCATGGAGTTCGAGTTCCGCGGCGAGAAGCTGCCCCGCGCCGTTCTTGCCGGATATTTCAAGAGCGACGACCGCGACACCCGCCGCGAGGCCTATGAGGTCCTGGGCCGCACGCTGGAGCAGCACAAGGCCGATCTGGACCGCATCTTTGACGAACTGGTCCATGTCCGCGACCGCATGGCCAAGAAGATGGGCTACAAGAACTTTGTGGAGCTGGGCTACTACCGCATGGGCCGCCTGTGCTACGACGAGAAGATGGTGGCTGCCTTCCGCGAGAATATCCGCCGGGACATCGTCCCCGTGGTTTCGCGCCTGCGCACCGAGAACGCCAGGCGCTTCGGCATCACCGACTACAAGTTCTACGACGACGGCGTCATCATTCCCGGCGGCGATCCGCGCCCGGTGGGAGGCAAGGAGAATATCTTCGCCTCTGCCCGGGAGATGTACCATGCCATGAGCCCCGAGAGCGCCGCCTTTATCGACATGATGCTGGAGAACGACGCATTTGATGTGGACAGCCGCAAGAACAAGTGGGGCGGCGGCTACTGCACCGAGTTCCCGGCCTATAAGCAGCCCTTTATCCTGGCCAACTTCAACGGCACGGCGGGCGACGTGGACGTGGTCACGCACGAGGCGGGCCATGCCTTCAACGCATACCTGATCGCGGACAACCGCTTTGCGCTTGATCTTGGCTGCGGCGGCATGGAGACCGCCGAGACCCACTCCATGTCCATGGAGTTCTTTGCCTGGCCCTATATGGACAAGTTCTTTGGGGAAAACGCCGCCAAGTACCGTTATATGCACGCGCTGGAGTCCTTCTCCTTCCTGCCTTACGGCACGATCGTGGACTACTTCCAGCATCTGGTCTATGAGAATCCGGACATGACGCCCGACGAGCGCGACGCGCTGTGGCTGAAGCTGGAGGGCGAGTTCCGTCCCCACATCTCCTTTGAGGGCATGCCGTATCTGGAAAAGGGCACCCGCTGGCAGTACCAGATGCACATCTACGAGAGCCCCTTCTACTACATCGACTACGTCCTGGCCCAGACCGCGGCGTTTAACTTCCTGCTGGCCTCCCAGAAGGACTATGACGACGCGTTTGCTCGCTACCTGCGCTTCTCCAGGCACGGCGGCGAGATGGTGTGGACAGACCTGCTCTCCGAAGCCGGCTTCACGCCGCCCTTCGTCCCCGGCGCGCTCTCCGCGCTCGCAGGCGAGGTGGAAGCGCTTCTGGAGAAAATCAAAGTATAACAGCAGCATACAGAATGCCCTGTGCGGCCGGTCATCTGACCGGCCGCCTTTTTGCGCAAACACAGAGACAAGAAAGAGCTAAGAGCAAGAAACGATTGTTGCGCACGGCGCGTTCCCATGATATAATAAATTTGATAAGGTATACAAACATCTAAACCAACTGATAGAACAGGGAGTGATTGCATGGCTGATGGGGAGAAGAAGCGCGTTGCCGAGAAAAAAAGCCTGTCGATCCGGACAGTCACACTGCTGACGCTCATCGCAGCCTGTGTGCTGGCTGCCGCGTCGATCCTCTTTATCCGTCGAACGGAACAGACCAACCGCGCCATGCGCCGCGCGGATGAGAATTATATCGTCTGCAGCCAGACCGCCGACGAGCTGATGGACGCCTCGGACTATCTCACCGAGATGGTGCGAACCTTTGCCATCACCGGGGATGAGACCTACGCCGAGCGGTATTTTGAAGAGGTCAACGTCACCCGCCGCCGGGATCACGCCGTCCAGACCCTGGGAAGCCTGTTCGGCGAAACGCCGATGTACAGCTATCTGCTCAGCGCGCTGGAGCGCTCCAACGCGCTGATGGAGAGTGAATATTATGCCATGCGCCTGAATATCGAGGCGCTGGGCCTGTCGCTGGACAGATTCCCGGAGAATGTCGCCGCGTTGGAACTGATGGAGAGCGATCAGCTGCTCTCAGCCGGGGAAAAACGCGCGCACGCCATCGAGATCCTCTTCGATGAACAATACGAGAGAAGCAAGGAAGGGATCCGCGCCGACGTGTCCGACTGTCTGGACACGCTGCTCAAAGAGCTTGAAAAGGAGCTGGGCGAGGCAACGGAGCTGCATCTGCGCGCCCAGAACGCCCAGACGCTGCTGATCCTCATGCTGGTGGCGGTCATCTTCCTTTCGGCGATTCTGAATTGGTATCTGGTGGTTTCACCGCTTCTGGCCTCGGTGGGACATGTGCGCCAGAATGAGCCCATGATCAGCCGGGGCTCGGCGGAGATCCGGTTCCTGTGCGAAACCTACAACGAGGTTTTTGAGCACTCGCGCCGCCATCAGGAGCAGCTGAGCTATGACGCCAGTCACGACGATCTGACGGATCTGCACAACAGGGGCGTGTTCGATCGTCTGCGCAGCGAGTATAACGACGGCACCGCAGCCATGATCCTGGTGGACGTGGATAAATTCAAGGAAATCAACGACGGCTACGGCCACGACGTGGGCGACAAGGCGTTGGTGCGCGTGGCGACGTTGCTGAAAAAAAGCTTCAGAAACGAGGACTATGTCTGCCGCATCGGCGGAGATGAGTTTGCCGTTATCATGCTCAACGCCAACTCGTCCCTGCGGGAACTGGTGGAGGGCAAAATCAGCCGTCTCAACGAAAAACTCGGCCTGGCCGAGGACGGTCTGCCGCCCATTTCGGTGAGTGTGGGCGTCGCCTTCGGCGATCGGGAGAACCCGACCGACGACTTTTACAAGGACGCGGACAGCGCGCTGTATCGCGTCAAGGAAAGCGGCGGCCGCAACTGCGCGTTTTATTGAGAATTTGAATTAACAAAAGCCCGTCATTTTTCATCTGCGAAAGGAGCGGAAACATGCTTACCATCGACAGCCTGCGCCAATTCGGCGCCAACGTCAGCGAGGGGCTTGGCCGCTGCATGAACAACGAAGCCTTCTATCTGCGCCTGGTCCGCCTTAGTCTGGCCGACGGCAACTTTGACAAGCTGCTTCGGGCGGCCGAGCAGAACGATCTGGACGCCGCCTTTGAGGCTTCCCACGCCCTCAAGGGCGTTCTGGCCAATCTGGCGCTCACGCCCATGAGTGTGCCGGCGGACGAACTGTGCGAGGCCCTTCGCACCCGGACCCCTGCCGATTACGTGCCCGAGGCCCGCAGGCTTCTTGAGCTGCGCGATCAGCTCAAGGCGATGGACACCTGAGCCGGGAACACGCCAAATCCCGGCACCATCAACCGCCTTTGCGGACGGAAAGGGGGGAGCTTCCATGCCCCGAAAGCGGACAAGCGCCGCGATGCTGTGTATCGCCATGCTGCTCAGCGGGTGCGGCGTGCCTGCTGCGGCAAGCCAAACGCCGTCGGTCGATCTGAAAAGCGTCGCGGTCTACGGATCGTCGGAACCAGGTTCCGGCCAACAAGCCGCATCCGGCCCGGTCAGCGCGCCGGTCAAAATCCTGGAAGCCTCCTTCCACAGCAGCGAGGCGGAGGGGGCCAATGGCGTGCTCATCGACCTGTCGAGTACCGCCGACGGCTATGTGGCTGTCTCGGCGGTGTCTGAAAACCGGCTGAAATTCCAGGTCAGGTTCGGCGAGGAAACCTATAACTACAACCTGGCCTCCGACGGTACGGCTTCGATCTTTCCGCTGAGCCTGGGCAGCGGCGAGTACCGCTTCCGCGTGATGGAAAACGTCGTGGAGAGCAAGTACGCCGAGCTGTACGCCACCTCCTGCAGCGTCACGCTGCGCGATGAGTTCCAGCCCTTCCTGCGGCCCAGCGATTACGTGCCCTACAGCGGCTCGTCGCGCTGCGTGGCCAAGGCCGCGGAGCTGACGGCGAACTGCACGACCGACAGCGAGAAGGTCGCCGCGGTCTACACCTATATCTGCGACACCGTGCGCTACGATCACCAGAAGGCCTCCACGGTCCAGTCCGGCTACCTGCCTGACCCGGACGAGACCATGGCCACAGGCCTCGGCATCTGCTTTGATTACGCGGCGCTGGCCGCGGCCATGCTCAGAAGTCTCGGCATCCCCACGCGGGAGATCTTCGGCTACGTCTCGCCCAACGACGTCTACCACGCCTGGAACATGTTCTACAGCGCCGAGCAGGGTTGGGTCACCGTCAGCTTCGAGATGCGCGCCAACGACTGGAACCGCATGGATGCCACCTTTGCCGCCAACGGTGCGGACGATACCTTCATCGGCGACGGCGGCAATTATACGGACCTGTATTGTTATTGATGGGAGTTGTGTGCTATGAGGACGAAAAAACTTGACGAGCTGGGTGTCAGCGCCTTTTGCGAGAGCATGGCCATGATGCTCCAGTCCGGCATCCAGACCGACGAGGCCGTATCCCTGCTCCGGAGTGAGCATGGCGAGGGCGCGGGCGTGCTGGAGAGCGCGCTGGCCGTCATGAAGGAAAAGCTGGACGCGGGCGAGGGCCTGGCCTCCGCCATGAGAGACAGCGGCGTCTTTCCCGACTATGCACTGCAGATGATCGAGGCGGGCGAGAGCTCCGGCCGGCTGGAGGACATCCTCTTCCGCCTGTCCGACTACTATGCCGATCAGAAGACTATCGCCGACAAGCTGCGCAACGCCGTGACCTATCCGGCCGCCATGCTGGTGCTGATCATCGCGGTGCTCTCGGTCATGCTGATCCTGGTTCTGCCGGCTTTCACCGACGTGTATGAATCGCTGACAGGCAGCCTGGCCGCCTCCAGCTATCGCTATGTGTATTGGGCCTACGCCTTCTGCTGGATCGCCCTGGCGGCGATGATCCTGCTCGCCGCAGCGCTGCTGATCGGCTATGGCATGTGGAAGAGAGGCCGGCGTTCAACGGTGGAAAAGCTGCTGGAGAAAAACAAGCTCTGCGCCTCCATCCTTGAGAGCATGGGCATGTTCCGCTTCACCTCCGCGCTTGCCACGTTCCTGGCCAGCGGCGAAATGCAGGACGAGGCCATGGCCAACAGCCTGCCCATGACGGCCTGCGCACCGGTGGAGGAAAAGCTGCACCGCTGCATGGATCGCATGGCCGAGGGGCACAGCATCGCCCAAAGCGCCTACGACGAATCCCTTTTCGAGCCGGTGTACGGCAGAATGCTGCTGGCCGGCGAGCGAAGCGGCAACCTGGAGCGGGTGCTGGGACGTCTGACCGACCTGCTGGAGGAAAAGTGCCGCAATCTGGTGGACCGGCTGCTGGGAATCGTGGATCCGCTGCTGTCCGGCGTGCTGATGTTCACGGTGGGCCTGTCGCTGCTGAGCGTGATGCTGCCCCTCATCGGCATGATGAACTCGGTGGGGTAAGCCTATGTATTCGGATAAAGCGAAGAAAAGCCTGAACTGGCTGTGGCTCTGTCTGGCGGCCCTTGCCCTGCTTGCGCTGCTGTGGGCCTACGTCACGGCCGCGGAGGGCAGCGCACGGCATGAGAACAGCATTGCCGCCATCCGCGAGACGGTGGAAAGCAGCGCCCGCCAGTGCTATGTGGTCGAGGGGGTCTACCCGCCCGATCTCGACTATCTGCGGGACAACTACGGTCTGCAGATCAATACCGACGATTATTACGTGGTCTATGACATTTATGCCTCCAATCAACCTCCGACTGTCAAGGTCGTGGCGAAGTGAGGTGCTCAGGACCGCGCTTTTGGAAAGGGGGAAGGGCTCTTGCGCGAACATAAAACATCCTCGCTCGGCATGCTGATGATCGGCATGGCCGCGCTGTTCCTGGCGGGCTTCCTGCTGCTGACCGTCTTTGGCGCGCAGAGCTTCCGCTCCACGGCCTTCGGTAGGGGCGGCAATATGGACAGCCGGGCGCTGAGCGCCTATCTGGTGACGGCGGCAAAGTCCGGCGATCACGAGCGGGCGATCACGGTCCGCCGCGACGCTGCGGCGGGGGACGTGCTCGTCCTCGCCGACGGCGAGAGCGGCTATGCCCTGCACGTTTTCTGCGCCGACGGCATGCTGATGGAGGATTACGCTCCCATCGACGCGCCGCTTTCCGCCGAACGGGCTCAGCGGATCGCCGCCACACAGCGCTTTGAGATCGTGGATTGCGGCGGGCTGCTGGAGATCTTTACCGACGACGGCCGCGTCCTTATCGGTGTGCGCAGCGAAAGGGGCGAGTCATGAAAAAAGAGAACCATGTGACCGCTTTTTATCTAGAAGTCCTGCTGCTGACGCTGTGCCTGATCGGGATCGTGCTGGTGCTCACGCGCGTGTTTGCCATGGGACGGATCGAGAGCGACGGCGCCCGGGAACTGACCGACGCGGTTTGCCTGGCCCAGAACGCGGCCGAGGCGGTGTCCGCCTCCAACAGCGCCGAGAGCCTGTGCGCGATTCTCAACGAGGAGAATAACGCCCGGATCGCGGACGGCACGGAGCTTATCGTGGAGGCCGGTTATAACGCCGACCGTACGCCCAACGCCGGCCGGGCACCGCACTATCTGCTGCGCGTCAGCTGGAGTGACGACGGCACCGGACTGGCGCACGCCGCTATCACCGTGCGGCGCGGCGACATTTCGAACGCCGAGATCATTTTTTCGCTGGAAACGGCGGTTTACCACAAGGAGGCGGCGGCATGAGACATACCCCCATCAAGCTGGGGCCGCTGGCCCTGCTGCTCTCCGTCATCTGCATCTGCCTGACGACGCTTGCTCTGCTTAACTATTCTACCGCGCGGGCGGATAAGCGTCTGGCAGAAAAGTTTGCCGAAACGGTCGGCACCCGCTATGCGCTCGAGAGCGAGGGCCAGGAGCTTCTTGCCGCCCTGGACGGCGCCATGCCCGCACAGGGCTGGGAAACGGACGGAGCGGGCAACGCCTGGCGCGTGCTGGAGCGCGACGGCTTCCAGCTGCGCATCGGCCTGGCGCCGGACGGCGCGGGCGGTTACACGATCATCAACTGGACACAGGAGCATGAGTGGGAGGCCGATACCTCTCTCGACAACCTGTGGCCGGGATTCTAACGCTACAGGAGGCATCAGCCATGACGGTTCAGGAAATCCTTCAACGGGCCATCACGATCGGGGCGGCGGATATCTTTCTGATCGCCGGCCTGCCGGTCACCTTCAAGTGCGGCGGACGCCAGGAGCGGGATGCGGGCGGCTTTCTGCGGCCTGACGACATCACGCCGCTGATAGATGATATCTACGCGCTGTCCCACCGGGACCGGACCAATCTGGAAAAAGGCGTGGACGATGATTTCTCCTTTTCCGTGCCGCAGCTGGGCCGCTTCCGCGTCAACGTGTTCCGGCAGCGCGGCTCACTGGCTGCGGTGCTGCGCGTGATCAAATTCGGGCTGCCCGATCCCGGCAAGCTGGGCATCCCGGAGAGCGTGCTGTCCCTGGCGGACAACAAGAAGGGACTGGTGCTCATTACCGGTTCGGCCGGCACGGGCAAGTCCACCACGCTGGCCTGCATGATCGACCGAATCAACCGCAGCCGCGACTGTCACATCATCACGATGGAGGACCCCATCGAATATATCCACCGCCATGATAAGGCCATCGTCACCCAGCGTGAGATCTCCATCGACACCCCGGGCTATCTGGATTCGCTGCGCTCGGCGCTGCGTGAAAGCCCTGACGTGATCCTGTTGGGCGAGATGCGCGATTATGATACGATTTCTGCTGCGCTGACCGCGGCCGAGACGGGTGTGCTGCTGCTGAGTACGCTGCATACCTCCGGCGCCGCGAACACCATCAACCGCATTTTGGATGTGTTCCCCGCCAACCAGCAGAAGCAGGTTAAGATCCAACTGGCCCAGATCCTCAAGGGGGTCGTGTGCCAGCAGCTTGTACCCTCTGTGGACGGGGGCCAGCTGCCCGTGTTCGAGATCATGAAGAGCACGCCGGCGATTTCCAACATGATCCGCGAGGACAAGCTTCACCAACTGGAATCGGCCATGCAGGCCGGAGCAGCCGACGGCATGTGCACCATGGACGGCAGCCTGCTCAAGCTCTATCGGGAGAAGCGGATCACAAAAGATACGGCGCTGCTTTCCTGCGTGAATTACGAGAATATGGTCAAGCGTCTGGTGTGAGACGGCTGATTGACACAACAGAAACAGGAGGTGGAGGAAATGCGGATAGCCCAGACAAAAACGGATGTGCTGTATGTTCGGATGCTCGGCGGTTTTTCTGTTCTGTGGAACGGCAAGCTGGTCGCGGGCGGCTCGAAGGGCAGCGAATCCCAGATGTCCGATCTGCTGCAGATCCTGCTGCACGACCGTGAGCATGGCGTGACGCGCGACCGATTGGAGCAGCTGCTCTTCGAGGATCGCGACCTGTCCAACGTCCATCACGCGCTGCAGAGCGTGATCTACAACACGAAGAAGAGGTTGGAGAAGGCAGGACTGCCGCCCTGTTCGTATATCGAGCAGCGCAACGGCGTGTTCTTCTGGACCGATGCCTTTGCCGTCGAGGAGGATGCCGCCGTGTTTGAGCGGCTGTGTCTCGAGGCGGAGAGCGCGGCGGATCCGGACGAGAAGCTGGCACTGTACATGGATGCCGCCCACGCCTACACCGGGGAGTTTCTGCCCAACAAGACCGCGGTCATCTGGGTCGCCCAGGAGGCAAGGCGCCTCAAGGGCCTGTTCTGTCGGTGCGTGGAGAACGCCGCGGAGCTGCTGCGGAAGAACGAGGACTACTTCCAGCTGGAGGAACTGGGCGAGCTTGCCAGCGGCATCGACCCGCTGGCCTACTGGGAAAGTCTGACCATGGAGGCCATGGTTTCCCTGGGCCGCTATGAAGAGGCGAGACGGCTCTATGACGAGACCGAGCAGTATTACTTCAACGAACAGGGCCTGCGCCCCTCCGAGCGCCTGATGGATCAGTTCGCCCGCCTGGGCGCCCAGGAGAAGCGCCAGTACGCAGCCCTGGACGACATTCAAAGTGAACTCACCGGCCAGAGCGACCGCAGCGCGGGCGGCTATGTGTGCAACTACACGGTTTTCACCGGAATCTACCGCATGGTGGAGCGCATGCTCGAGCGCGGAGGCCAGTCGGTGTACCTGATGCTGTGCACCGTGGTGGACGGCAAGGGCAATCCGCTGCGCGAGGGGCCGGCTCTCGATGAACTGACCAAGCGTATGGGCGACTCGGTCCGCCACTCCATCCGCCGGGGCGACGCCATGTGCCAATACGGCAAGGGCCAGTTCCTGGCGCTGCTGGTCAATACCACGCGCGAAAACTGCGCGGTCGTACAGAAGCGTATCAACGATCGCTTCATCATCGGCCGCCAAAGGACCAGGATAGAATATTATGTAAACAGCATGTTCTGGTCGCCGGCCATTGAGCAAACGGGCAGTGATATGCGGCGGGAGAATCAGTCATGAGCACAAGTCAATGGTATATCGGCGCACCGAACGGCGTGGTGCTGTGCGTCAACGCGGTCAACGGGGGAGACCTGTCGGGCGAGTTTTATCACAGCTATTCCGAAAAAAGCGTGCCCTTCCAGGGGATCGGCCAGATGGTGCTGCGCATGGAAAAGCTCTATGACTATCTGCGCTTTCCCTATCCCGGCACCAATTGCCGCAGCTTCGGCGAAGAAAAGAAAATGACACGACAGACGAAGGAGAGAATCAAAATGGTCACCGATGACGAACTCTTGTCCAAGCATGGCGATATCGGCACCTTTATTGTCCGCGTCCAGCATCGGCAGAACAGCAGCTGGCAGGGCCGCATCACCTGGATGGAGGAAGACAAAACCGTCCAGTTCCGCTCGGTTTGGGAGATGATCAAGCTGATCGAGAGCGCGGTCGACGTCGTCAGCACACAGGAGAGCGACGGCGAAGAAAAGTGGTTTGAAGAAGGGGACAAGTCGGCGACCTGATCGATTCCCCTCTTACAGGAGAGAAACATGATGCTCAAAAGTCATGAAAAATTTCATTCCGCCAACGGGCGGCGCCAGGTGTTGATCGTCGATGACGAGCCTATCAACCGCGAGCTGCTCGGCGCCGTGCTGGAGACTGACTATGAGGTCTTCTACGCAGCCGACGGCGCCGAGGCTATGGAAACGATCCGCGCGCTCAAGGATACGCTCTCTCTGGTCATGCTGGATCTGCTGATGCCGGTGCTCTCGGGAACCGAGGTTCTCAAGCGCCTGAAGGCCGACAGTGAGCTTTCACGCATCCCTGTTATCGTGCTGACGGCCGATCAGAACGCGGAGATCGAGAGTCTGGGTCTTGGCGCGATCGACTTTATTCCCAAGCCCTATCCACAGCGGGGTGTGATCCTGGCCCGCGTCAGGCGCACGATCGAGCTCAGTGAGGACCGCGACATCATCCAGTCCACCGAGCGCGACCCGCTGACGGGTCTTTACAACCGGGAATTCTTTTACCGCTACGCCGAGCAGTTCGACCAGCACCATAGGGACATGTCCATGGACGCCATCGTGGTGAACGTCAACCACTTCCACATGATCAACGAGCGCTTCGGCACGGCTTACGGCGACAAAGTGCTGCGGCACATCGGCGAAAAACTCCGCGAGGCGGTGGCCGATCGGATGGGCATCGTCTGCCGGCGGGAGGCCGACGTCTTCATGGTCTATTGCCCCCACGGCGGCGATTACAAGCAGATCCTGTCCGACGCGGCTCTGGGACTGGAAGAGGGCAACGCGGCGGGCAGCCGCGTGCGTCTGCGCATGGGCGTTTACGCCCAGGCGGACAAGAGCCTGGATATTGAGCGGCGCTTCGACCGCGCCAAGATGGCGTCGGACACGGTGCGCAGCAGCTTTTCCCAGGCCATCGGCATCTACGACCAGCATCTGCACGAGCGGGAGCTGTATGCCGAGCAGCTGCTGGAAGAATTCCACAATGCTATCGATGAAAAACAGTTTCAGGTCTATTACCAGCCCAAATTCGACGTGCGGCCGGAGATCCCTGTGCTGGCCAGTGCCGAGGCACTGGTCCGCTGGAAGCACCCGCGCCTTGGCATGATCAGCCCCGGCGTATTTATCCCGCTTTTTGAGGACAACGGCCTCATTCAGGAGCTGGACAACTATGTCTGGCGTGCCGCGGCCCGTCAGATCCGAGACTGGAAGGACCGGTTGGGCTTTTCGGTGCCTGTTTCTGTCAACGTCTCGCGCATCGATATGTACGATCCCCATCTGCTGGATACGCTGCAGAGCATCCTGCTGGAGAACGGTCTGGATGAGCGGGAGCTGCTGCTGGAGATCACAGAGTCTGCCTATACCCAAGACTCGACCCAGATCATCGAGACCGTCAACGCCATGCGTGCGGTGGGTTTTCGCATCGAAATGGACGACTTCGGCACCGGCTACTCCTCTCTGAACATGATTTCCTCCCTGCCCATCGACGCGCTGAAGCTGGATATGCAGTTTATCCGCAACGCCTTTGGCGTGCAGCGTGACACCCGCATGCTGGAGGTCATCATCGACATTGCGGATTATCTCTCTGTCCCTGTCATCGCTGAAGGCGTGGAGACCGAGGAACAGTTCCTGGCCCTGCGGGCCATGGGCTGTGATCTGATCCAGGGGTATTATTTCTCCCGGCCGATCCCTGCCGACGAGTATGAGCGTATCCTCAGCGAGGGGAAGGACGGCATCCTCGCCTTCGGGGAATCCGCCATCGACTCCCGTCGGGGCGGCCGGGCCAACAAAGGCCGTTCCTCCCTGAACA
Organism: uncultured Eubacteriales bacterium; assembly: GCA_900320465.1. GTDB lineage: Bacteria > Bacillota > Clostridia > Oscillospirales > Oscillospiraceae > Limivicinus. The sequence goes on along the minus strand of ONSQ01000015.1, from coordinate 5,576 downwards.
AAATCGTCCACGCGCTCTCCGGCGGTTTTGAGACGATCGTCTACGTGGAGCTGGAAACCAATCGCTATGTGGTGTTCAGCTCGGCAGGACGCGATGAAGATCTGCAGATCGAACGCAGCGGGGAGCGTTTTTTCGACATGCTCCGGGAATCCGTCCTGGCCAAGGTTCACAGCGCTGATCGCCAGCGGGTGCTGCTGTCGCTTCAGCGTGAGCCGCTGCTTCTGCAGCTGCTGGGCGGACAGGCTTTTTCCATGGTGTTCCGGATCAACCGGGGTGGACGGGCGGTCTATTACAAGCTGAAGACTGTCATGGTCGGCGCGCAGAAAGACAGCCATCTGGTCATCGGCCTTTCCAACGTCGACGAGCTGATGCGCGAGGCCAACGTCCGCGACGTGTACGAGTCCGACACCCTCAGCTTCCTTCGTCTGACCCAGGAGCTCAGCGCGGATATGGAGAGCATTTACTATGTGGATCTGGATACTCACGTCTACTGCGAGTATCGCTCCGGGGACAGCTCACCCGAGGCCGCGCGGGTAGGCGGCGGTGATTTCTTCGCCGATCTGCCCCACATCCTGGCCCGGCAGGTCTGCGAGGAGGACCGCGCCTCTCTGGTTTCTTCCCTGGAAAAGAAGAGCCTGCTGGCCGCACTGGAGGAGAACAGAAGCTTCACACAGGTCTTTCGCCGCCCGGTGGATGGCCGGGAGGTCTATTACCGACTCAAGGCGGTACGGTCCCTGGGGGAGGACGGCAACCATGTGGTCATCGGGGTGAGCAATATCGACGACCAGATCCGTCGGGAGCGCGAGCTGGCCTCCGCCCGGGAAAAGGCCAACCGCGATGCACTTACCGGTGTTAAGAGCAAGCATGCCTTTGCCGATGCCGAGCAGAGCTGGAACCTTCGCATCGAATCGGGGGAGCGCACGCCCTTTGCGGTGGCCTTCTGCGATCCCAACGGACTCAAGACGGTCAACGACACGCTGGGCCACGCGGCGGGAGATCGCTATATCTGTGACGCCTGCCGGATCATCTGCAATACCTTCAAGCACAGCCCCGTCTACCGTATCGGCGGCGACGAATTCGTGGCCATCCTGTCAGGCTCGGACTATGAGGAGCGCGAGGCACTGCTGCGCGACTTCGGAACGCAGAACGACGAGAGACGCAAGGCGGGCAAGATCGTGATCGCCTGCGGTCTGGCGGACTATAACCCGGACAGCGACAAGGATTTTTCTTCCGTGTTCGAGCGGGCGGACGCCGCGATGTACGAGGACAAAGCGCGCCTGAAGGACGGCGTGGCCGATCCAGAGAGAGCATAAAACGTATTAAAACAGCGGAGGGAGCCGATCGGCTCCCTCCGCTGTTACTGTATCATCTTCAGAATATTACGTTCATATCGGTGAAATCCGGCATGCCGTTGATCCGCACGGTCTCGGAAAACTGCCAGATGTCAAAGTCACGGAAATTGGGCATCCCGTATTCACGGGTATAGACCGCGTACCACAGATCATAGTCCTGCACATCCTCCACACGCAGAGAGCGGGAGAAGAAATACTCACTGGCATAAACACCGCCGCGGTAACCGCTGTTCTCCACCGTCTCGCAAAAGGCGCGGACGATTTCGGCGCGCGCCTGCAGGCTCAGCCGGTCTGCCCGGCCACGGGGATATTCGCCCGAATGCTCCAGGTCGATATAGATCGGCATATCCAGCTCGACGCCGGACTTTTTCAACACCTCCAGCGCCAGGCTTGCCTCCTCCACGGCTTCATTTGTGTTGATGGCATTGGAATACACGTAGGCGCCCACCTGCAGACCGGCCGCCTTGGCCCCCTGCAGATAGAAGCCGCCGTCCGTGCCCTGGCGGTAAGAGTCCTCGTCTTCAAAGAGGAGCCCTTTGCTCCAGGTACGTCCCGCCACGCGCACGATCACAAAATCCACGCCCGCGGCCTTGACCGCGTTCCAGTCGATGGCGGAGTTGAAGTAGGATACGTCCAGGCCCAGGGAACTGGCCTTGGCCCCGGTATCATCAAAGAAGTACAGCCGTCCGTCGATGTTCTTCAGCCCGGTCACGGGATAGCCCGAGGCGTTGCAGTAGTATGTTTTGCCGTTGATCTCCTGCCAGCCAACCAGACGCGCGCTGCTGTCGCGCTCCGAGGCGGTGATGGCGTATTGGGGATCCGGCCGGCCGGGGGAGAGGATCAGCTCGACGCGCTCGCTTCCATCCTCGGTGTAATAATCCGTCCACAGGATGGCGTCCTCAGGCAGTTCCTCCGGCTTCAGGGGCGTGCCGTCGTTGGCAAAGTAGCGTTTGACGCTGCGCTCGCCGCAAATCAGAAGACCGCTGCGCTCCACCACCGTCACGTCGCTCTCACGGCCGTTGGCAAGCAAAAGAAAGCCGTTGGGCCCGGTCTTCCAGCTGTAGTCATACTGTTTCCCGTCGCTCTGTTCCAGCAGTGCCGTGCTCAGTTCCTCCACAGCCTCGCCTCCGGCGGCGCCAGGAGCGCTTTGCACCTCGTCCTCAGGCAGCTCGGACACCTCGCTGATCTCCACAAGCGCGGACAGATCGGTGATCGCCACATAGTCCAGCTTCTCGGTAACGTGGCAGCTGACGCTCTCCGGAGCCAGAAAACCCTTTGGCGCCAGCAGTGTCAGCGTATAATCCCCGCCCACGAGATATTCGGCGTAGTAATGGCCGTTTACATCGGTGGCAACGGTATGGCTTCCGCCGCCCTCGCGGCTGATCTCCAGCTCAAAGGCGTAGCCGGGAACCGCGTTGCCCTCCTCGTCGCAGACAACTACGTCCAGGGTCTCGACCGAGGTGCGAACGTCCAGCTTCAGTCCCACGGGGACATAGGGGGTCACGGTGGGCACAGCCACGTCCGGGGCGGGCTCCGCCTCCTCAACCGAAGCGGGGGAAGGGAGGACCGGCGCGGTATCGGCCGGAGCGCGCAGATACAGCGCCAGCACCGCCGCGATCGCCAGAAGCAGCACGAGGATCACCAGCATCAATATGAGCCCGGTCCGACCGCGCTTTTTTTGCTTCTTTTTCTGAGTGCTCATTCCTTTTCCCGCTTAAACCTTAATCAATCATGTATCTTTTTATCAAAATACAGCAATGCGAGGGGCCTTGTCAACAAAAAATCTCTTCCAAAGGCGCCGCAGCGTATGCACACTGACACGAAAGGGGAGCAATATGCCGCTGCAGCGCATATTTCTCCCCACTTCGCATATATAATTGCCTATATTTTAGACATTCTTCCCCACATTCTGGAAGGATTCACGCATCCGGAGCCACAGGCAGCGAAAACTCAGCCATGTAATGGCTCTCGTCGCTGGCGGTGGAAAAGCTGCCGCCCATGGCTTCCATGATCTTCTGGCAGGTGCGCAGACCGATCTTGGTGCTCTCCACACGAGAAACGTTCCTGGCCACGGTGTTGGACACACAGACGCTGAGCCGGCCGTCCTTCCGCTCGGCCAGAAAGATGATCGGGGCGGCGGGGTCGGCGTATTTCTTCGCATTCGACACCAGATTGTCCATCACCCGCTTGAGGTACATGGGATCGGCCACGATCTGGGCCTCGCCGTCAAAGAAGATCTGCTGCACCTCAAAGCCCGCGTCCTTCAGATCAAAGGCCGCTTCGCCCACCAGCTGCTCCAGCAGCAGACGGGCGTCATAGCGCTCGCGCTCCACCTCCAGCTCGGCGCGGCCAAAGACCAGAAAATACTTGAACAGCTCGTCCGTCAGCTCCTTGAGCTCCAGCGCCTTGCCGTAGGCCGAGGCGGCGAAGCGCTCGCTGCTCTCCACATCGGAAAAGCCGTTTTCGTTCAGCAGCCCCAGGTAGCCGATCAGACTGGTCATCGGCGTGCGGATATCGTGAGAGATGGCGGTGATCAGCTCACTGTTGGCTTCCCATGCCCGCTTCTCGTTGCCCATGCGCTCGATGACCGCGTTGCGCATGTTGTCCATCTCGGTGGCCAGCAGCGCGATTTCATCGCCGCCCTCGGCGGTGATCTTCGCCTCCAGATCGCCCGCGCCGATGACGGTGGCCTCCTCGGACAGGTGAATGATGCGCTCGGTGATCGAGCGGATATAGAACAGCATTACCGCAATGAAGGCAACACCCGCCAGCACCAGGGAGCCGATCAGAAACACGTTCCGCTCGTGATTCTGGGAGCTGTCGCCGATGGCAATCTGGTATTCCCCGTCGGAAAAGCGCAGGGGATAGAGCTTGCCGTAGATGCCGGCGATCTGCACCAGGTCACTGATCTGGCTGTTGACGCTGGTACGCTGGCCGCGGCGGAAGCTGTAATTGTCACCGCCGCCGGTGACGATGATGGTCACATTGTCCCGTTCGGCGGTCCAGCGGGCGATGGCGGCCTCGTCGGTACCGGCCAGGTTGTTCTGGCGTACGTATACGCTGAACTCCGTATAGATCTTGGCTTTGCGGGCGGAGATCGACTCGCTGCTCATATAGACGTTGTCGATAAAATAGTTTCCCACCCCATAGGCGGCGAAAAACACGCCCACGGCCAGCAGCAATGCCAGCAGCAGCGCGAAGAGCATCTTCGCGTTCAGACTTGCGTGGGCGAAATAGCGCTTAATCAATCTGATAGCCCTTTCCCCAGACGGTACGGATGATCTTCGGACTGGAGGGATTCTCCTCGATCTTGCGGCGCAGGTTCAGCACGTGTACCATCACCGTGTTGCCCGATCCGGGCAAAAAGCGCTCCTTCCACACGGCCTCATAGAGCACGGGCGTGGTCACCGTGGTGCCGCGGTTGTGCAGCAGGTATTCCAGAATCGCATATTCGGTGTCGGTCAGCTGGACGGCCTTGCCGGCGTTTTTCACGCTGTGGGTGGAAAAGTCGATTTCCAGATTCTCGATAGCCAGGGCGGCCTCGGGCTTGCCGCGGTATTCCTTATAACGCCGCAGCAGCGAACCGACCTTGGCCAGCAGCTCGCCCTGGGAGAAGGGCTTGGACAGAAAGTCGTCGCCGCCGCTGCGATAAGCGCTCAGCCGGTCGCTCTCGGCGGATTTGGCCGTGAGGAACAGCACCGGGGCGTTGGTCACGGCGCGGATCGCGTCGCAGGTGTCATAGCCGGACAGGCCGGGCATCATGACGTCGAGAATGATCAGATCGATATCCGAGTTGGCCTCCACCGCGCGGATGGCGGCGGCACCGTCGGATGCCTCGGTCACATTATAGTCCTCGCGCAGCAGCAGCCGCAGTACCTGGCGGATGTCCGCGTCGTCGTCAACGATTAAGATATGAGATCTTGCAGCCATTGAATAATACTCCTTGTATGTGTCTTACCGTGGATGGGGGATATGGATGCCTTTGCATGCTCCGATTATATCACATTTTCGACGCTAAACAATCGGTATTCCGACTTTTAAGAAAGCTTAAGAGACATTCGGCGCGCTCTGTGCTACAATGCAGATGCCGACAGGGAATGGCCTGTCGTGTGTTTGCTCACCCTTACCATGATCAATGGAGGAATACAATGAAGAAAAACATGAAGATGCTTGTGGCATCGCTGCTCTCCGTGCTGATGATCTTCTCGCTCGCAGCCTGCGGAT
>ONSQ01000068.1 GCA_900320465.1 uncultured Eubacteriales bacterium | reverse complement strand
AGCGGATGGGGGTGCCGGGGCGGCGCCCGGCGGCCTCGTCATAGTCCTCGCAGGAGAGGGCCAGGCCGCGCACATCGGCCTCCGGCGCGCAGAGCACCAAGCGGCCGCCCACGCGCATGGTGAACAGCAGCGCGGCCGCCACGGCCAGCACCAGCGCCAGGCCCAGCAGCAGGCAGGCCAGCAGCCCTTTGGGCACGCATTTTTCAGTTCGTCCCTTCTGTTCCATCTCTCTCCGCCTCTTTGCCGCGCCCCGCGGGGCGCCGCGCTTTTTCTCTATTGTACCCTGCCACAGGGAAAAAAGGAAGAGGCTTTTTTACGGTGTGCGAAGATTGGATAAAGTGGGGCGACTTGCCCTCATCCGTCTGCGCTGCGCGCAGCCACCTTCCCCCCCAGGGGAAGGCATAAAAGCGGGAGGGGACAAGCCCCTCCCCTACAACGGGAAACCGGGTTGTGCGGCTTTGCGAGCATTTTCCCCTCATTGTCATTCTGAGGAGCGCGGCGACGAGGAATCCTGTTATTCGCTGTGCGGGGGCTGACAATCCCTCCTTGCCCGCTTGCCGTTGGCGTGCAGGGGGGCTGACAATCCCTCCTTGCCCGCTTGCCGTTGGCGTGCAGGCAAGAAAAAACGGGAGGGAAAATCCCTCCCGTATCAGGGTGCCTGTCAGGGGTCCGGCGTTGTCGAAGGCTGCTCACGCCAGGCGGCAGGGTCGATATGCTCCATCAGATCGTCGCGCGCCTCATCCGGGCCCACCAGACTGCGGAACAGACCATAGCTGTGGCAGTCGTAGGGGTGGCCGGCCTCGTACACGCGGAAGTGCCACTCCTGCTGGGAGCGGTGCAGGGCAAAGGCCCGCTCGGCCGCCTCGAAGGCCGTCAGCCCGTCAAAGGCCGAGAGCGGCGTCTCAAAGTCCAGCACCGTGCGCTCCCCGGCGGGGCCGTACAGGTGCAGATACAGCTTGGGCGTGTCCCAGACGCCGTAGCGCGCCGCCGTCTCGGGCAGGTAGCTTTCGTCCGCGGCCAGGCTGACCGCCAGCTCCATACTGCGCGCGGTGAGCATGTGGTTGCTCTGGCGGTACTCGCCGTTCTCGTCGTGGGTCAGCACCACCAGGGGCTTGAAGCGCCGCAGCATCTCCACCTCGAAATCCAGAAAATCCGACGCGCCGTAGAAGGCCTCGGCCTCGCCCACCGAATCCAGGATGCGGTCGGGGGCGTCGTGGATGACCGGATAGTGCCGCACGCCCGCGTACCACAGGGCGTTGAGCAGCTCGTCGCAGCGCTCGCGCAGGCTGCCGTAGTGGTCGATCAGATACACCACCTGGACGGTATAGCCCCGCTCGGCGGCGTAGAGGGGCAGGACGCCCCCGAAGAATACAAACTCATCGTCGGCGTGGGTGGGCACCACCAGCAGATCCGCCTGCTCACAGGGCTCCCGCCAGACCTGGACCGCGTCGTCCGGCACGCCGGGGCTGTAGGCCCGGATCTCGCTGAGGCGCACGTTCTTTTCGGCGTGCAGACGCAGCGTCACGCGCGGTGCGGGCGCGTCAAGCGGGATATATTCGTGCATAAAGCCCTTTTCCCCGGCGCTGACGCTGCCGCCCGGCGTCTCGACGGCGCAGGGCTGCGGCCGGTCGTACCAGACCAGGTACAGCGCGCCGATCTCCTCGTCGGCCTCCACGGTGATGGCCGCGTCCGCCTCCAGACGGCAGGCGGTGAGGAACTTATCGTCCAGCAAGGCGCCCGCCCGGTCGATGCCGGAGAGGCTGATCTCCAGTTCCCGGGCAACCGGCGCGGGGGTGGGCGCGCTCGTCGGTGAGGGCGTGGGCATCGGCGTTGGCGCGGGCGTGAGCGCCGGTGTGGCGGCGCTCGTCGGTGTGGGCGTGGGCGCGACCTCGGCCGGCGCGCCGCAGGCCGTCAGCAGCAGGCACAGCGCGGCCAGGACACAGACAAGGCGTTTCATTCGCTTCCCTCCGCCCGTCAGCGGAACAGATCCGCCAGCCGCTGGAAGAAGGGATAGCTGACCGTGACGGTGCACACGGCGCGCAGACTGCCGTCGTCCGCGGCGCAGACGATCTCCGCCGTGCCCTTGCCCAGGGCCCTGACGGTGCCGTTTTCATCCACGCTTGCCACGCTCTCGTCGCTGCTGGTGAAGCGCAGGGACACTTTCTCGGCGTCCGCGGGCAGCACGGCGGCCGTCAGCACGGCCTCCTCCCCATGGCGCAGGGTCAGCTCGCTCTGACTCAGCTCGATGCTCTCGGCGCGGATCAGGGCCGGCAGCGTCTCGTGCTCCAGCTCCGTACCGCAGACGGTGCAGAAGATGGCCCGCTCGCCGTTCACGCCGAAGTCCGGGGCCGTCAGAAGCGTCCACTCGCCGGGGCTGTGGCGCGGCGGGGTATAGCTGTCGATCCAGCTGTAGCCGCAGCTCTCGCAGACGTGCTCGGTATGGCCCCACTCTGTACAGGTGGGGGCGGTGACGGTCTCGCGGTAAACGGGATCAGAGCACATCTCGGGCCGCAGGATCACGTCATAGCGCCGGTGCTCGTCCCGCACAAAGCCCCGGATGTCGTTGTTGAGATTGATCAGCAGGTCCACCTGCTCGCCGGCGATGCCGCGGCAGTAGGCCCGGCGGGTGAAGTTGTGCTCGAAGAAGCGGATTTTGCCGCGCACGGTGCAGTCGGTGATGCGCATCATCCGGTCGCGCACCAGGCCGTAGCCGCAGTACATGCCCGTGAGCCCGCCGGTGTGGACAAAGCCGTTGACCGAGCCGTAGCCCTGGATATCCACGGTGCAGCGCTCGGCGGTGAACTTGCCGGAGGCCACCAGGCCGCCCAGGAACATTTCGCAGTGCAGCGTCTCGTTGCGGTCCTCAAAGACCAGCTCCACGTCGGCGTCGCAGTCGGTAAACCAGCCGCTGCCGAAGCCGACCACGCCGCCCACGCCCACGATCTTGCCGTGGGCATAGAGATGCACGCGGCCCTCCACCGACACGTTGGCGCAGGTCAGGTCATAGGCGTAGCCCGCCAGAGCGGCAATATAGCAGTTGCCGCTGCTCTCCACGTCCACATAGACGCCCTTGAGCGTCAGATCGCGGATCTCGGCCTCGCGCACGGTGGAGAACAGGCCCGCGTACACCGCGTCATAGGCGTTGTTGTTGCCGTCGCGGCACTCGGCGGTCTCGGCCCCGGGGGCGCGCACGGTCAGGTTATAGAGCGTATGGCCGCCGCCGTCCAGGTGGCCGAAGAAGGGGATCGGCTCCCAGTCCGCGCCGCCCAGGTCGATATCCGCCACGATGCGGTAATCGTCCTCCGGCGCGTAGCGGATGGCCCGCAGGGTCTCGGCGTCGGATATCTCGCGTACGCCGTCGGCGGCCAGGGGGGCCTTGAGCTCCTCGCCCACCGGCTCGCTTTCGGGCTCCGGCGGGTCGAGAGAGGCAAGATACTCCGCATAGTCCATGGCGATGCGGCCCAGCTCGCCGATGCGGCGCATGGCGTCGCCCACGTTGTGGGTCATCACCGTCATGAGGAAGGGATGCCTGGCGAAGATGATGCCGCTGTCGCTGACGAAATTTTCGTCCGAGCCGTATTTGTGGGCCACCTCGGTCTTGCCGCGGTACTGGCTGAGCAGCGTGTCGGGGCGGGCCTCCTTCATGTAGTCGAGCAGATTGGAAAACTCGTCGCGCCGCTCATAGAGGGTGTGCAGCGTGCCGATGAGGAAGCGGGGCGAGAACTGGTTGTTGGTGTAATAGCCGGAGGGCAGACTGTCCGCCTCCAGGCCCGAATAGGGCACCAGCATGCGGCGGTATTCCGCAAAATCCCGGGTCAGATTGTCCCGCAGCCGCAGCGCCACGGAGTTGTTGGAGTTCACCAGCATCTCATAGAGAGCGTCCTCCAGCACGTAGTGGCCGATCTTGTCGGTGCTCTTCAGCTCGCCGGCGAGCACCTTGTCGGCGTAGACCATGGACAGCGGCAGCTTGTAGGTGCTGGCCCCCTCCATGAACAGATCGCCGTTGTAGTACCACTCCTCGCCGCTCGTCAGATCCATCCAGCCGATGGCGATGTTCTTGTCGGAGATCTGCCGCTCGGCCAGATACCGCTCGATGACCTGGCCCAGCGTCTCGCTGGAAAAGTCGGCGTCGAAGTGATACTCCGCGTCCGCGCCCCGCGCCGGAGCGGCCCAGACCGCCGCCGGAGACAGCAGCAGCACGCACAGCAGCAGCGCGCAAAGCCTTTTGATACTCTTCATCCGTTATTCCCCGTTCCCGTGCCGCCGGGCTGGTAGAACATCCCGAAGGCGTTTCTCATGTCATAGTAGGCCGCGTTCTCCCGCCAGCCGCCCCCGGTGGAGCCCATGGGGTCGTAGGTGGGGAAATAGCACTCCGTATCCGGCAGCGCGGCGATGATCGCGGCGGCCTTGTCCTGGCCGATGCGCTGGCCCGGATACCACAGCCGCTCCAGCCAGGTCATCTGCGCCAGTGGCGCGGGGTCGTAGCCCCGGGTGTAGCCCAGGTTCAGATGCCGCAGCCGGGTGAGGTTCAGAAGCGGCGTGATGTCGTCGATGGTGTTGTTGAACAGCTCCAGATATTCCAGGTTCTCCATCGTTCCCAGGACGGAAATGTCGTGGAAGCGCTCCTCCACCAGGATCAGATAGCGCAGCTTCGTCAGTCCCTCCAGAAAATCCAGGTCCCGGAACATCATGTGGCCCAGGTCCAGCGCCTCCAGATCACGGCAGTAGCGCAGAGGCGAGAGGGTCTCGCTGGAGACCTGGGGCGCGATATAGCCGTGGCTGGGCAGATTGGAGGCGCAGAACACCGTGGCGTCGGTGCGCAGGGTGTAGACGCTGAAATGCACGCTCCACACAAAGCGCACGGTCTCGTGGCGCCCATTCAGCGCGTCCATCTCCTCGTCCGGAACGCCGCAGTCGCACATGACGACCTTTTGCAGCCGCGGCAGCAGCTCCGCCGCGGTCTCGATCTCGTCCAGCTCCGTGACGGGGATGCCGCTCAGATCCAGCTCCTTGCAGTCCCAGGGGATGCTGAGCCCCAGCAGCGAGAGGGTGAAGCGCGTGTCCGCCGGGCAGAGCGGGAGCAGCTCCTCCAGCTCCCCCGCCGTCAGCGGCAGGGCGCTGATATCCACACGCTTGAGCGCGTCCATGCGCGTCAGCACCTGCAAAAGCGCGTCAAAATCCGCCGTAGTATCCGCATCCAGCACCAGCTCTTCGCTGTCGCTGCGTATGGTCTTGTCCCCCAGGGACAGGCTGCGGAGGATCTGCAGTTCCGGAAAGCTGCGCGCCAGGGCGTCGATCTCGTCCTCGCTCAGCGCGCTGTCCGTCACATCCAGCGTCTGCAGCGCGTCGAGCTGGGTCAGCAGCGCGCGCAGCTCCTCATACCCCGTCCTGCGGACGGTCAGGCTCGTCGCGTCGCTGTCCACGGCTCCGTCGGGAGTGTCGAGGCGATAACGCAGCTCCACGCCCTCCAGCCGCCGCCTGGCCTCGGCAAGCGAGGCGCTGTCGGGGCAGGCAGAGGCGTCGATGCGCCGCAGTTCCGGGAACAAAAACAGCCGCCCCACCTGCTCAAAGGGCAGGCTCGTGAGCGTCAGCTCCTCGGAAGCGCTGTCGAAGCGCTCGTCTCCGATGGGCACGAGCCAGCGGATGCGGCTGCCCGGCAGGGCCTGAGCCGCCGCGGCGTATTCCTCGCAGCTGAGCTCCTCGCGCCGGGCGTCGATCTCGTCCGCGCGCAGATAGCGGTGGCCGCCGATCTTCACACTCAGCCCCAGCCAAAGCAGCAGGCCCAGGAGCAGCAGCGCCGGCAGCAGCAGCCACAGGCGTCCCCTTGTCCGGTTGTAGTTTGCTTTTTCTTCCATATCTGTCTCCAAATATGCGGAGAGCAGACCCCCCTTGCTCCCGCTCGGAGGGCGACGAGGGTCTGCTCTGTATCAATGGGGGTAGCGTTTATTCAGAAGTCCGCGTTGCCGGTGGTGCGGGGATGCAGCTCCACGTCGCGGATGTTGGAAACGCCCGTGAGGTACATGACCATGCGCTCGAAGCCCAGACCGAAGCCCGCGTGGCGGCAGCTGCCGTAGCGGCGCAGGTCCAGATACCACCAGTAGTCCTCTTTCTTCAGTCCCAGCTCGTCCATGCGCGCTTCCAGCACGTCCAGACGCTCTTCTCTCTGGCTGCCGCCGATGATCTCGCCCACGCCGGGCACCAGGCAGTCCGCCGCGGCGACGGTCCTGCCGTCGTCGTTCAGGCGCATGTAGAAGGCCTTGATATCCCGGGGGTAGTCGGTGACGAAGATGGGCTTTTTGAAGACCTCCTCGGTCAGATAGCGCTCGTGCTCGGTCTGCAGGTCGATGCCCCACTTGACCGGATAGTCGAACTTCCTGCCGCTCTTCTCCAGGATCTCCACGGCCTCGGTGTAGCTGATGCGGCCGAAGTCGTTGGAAACCACGTTGTGCAGCCGCTCCAGCAGGCCCTTGTCCACAAAGGCGTTGAAGAACTCCATCTCCTGGGGGCAGCGCTCCAGCACGGTGTTGATGATGTGCTTGACCATGGCCTCGGCGGTGTTGGGGCCGAAGGTGTACACGTCGCCGAAGGCCATGGCGAAGTTCTCGGCGTTGAGCTGGCCGGAGACGGTCAGGTTCGTGGCCTTGCCGAAGAAGTCCTGGCTGTCGTCGACGGTGCCGTCCTCCTTCAGGGGCAGGTTGTTCAGATCCAGCGTGGTGACGCGGAACATCTCGCCCGCGCCCTCGGCGTCCGAGCCGGTGATGATCGGCGTCTGGGCATAGACGAAGCCGCGGCTCTGGAAAAACTCGTGTACGGCCATGGCCGCCACGCTGCGCACCCGGAAGGTGGCGGAAAACAGGTTCGTGCGCGGACGCAGATGCTGGATCGTGCGCAGAAATTCCACGCTGTGGCGCTTTTTCTGCAGCGGGTAGTCCGGCGTGGAGACGCCCTCCACCGTGATCTCGGCGGCCTTGAGTTCAAAGGGCTGCTTGGCCTGGGGGGTGAGGACGAGCGTTCCGCGAACGATCAGGGCAGCGCCAACGTTCTGGCGTGCGATCTCATCGTAATTATTGAGTACGCCCCTCTCGAAGACGACCTGCAGCGGCTTGAAGCAGCTGCCGTCGTTGAGCTCGGCAAAGCCGAAGTTCTTCATGTCGCGTACGGTGCGCACCCAGCCGCAGACGGTGATCTCACGGCCGTCAAAGGCGCTCGGCTCGGCATAGATGCCCGCAATTTTCTGACGTTTCATTGGCACTTGTCCTTTCCTGCGCGCCTCTTTGACGCGCGCAAAGTTTTCACGGGGCGAGCGTGCGCCCCGTGAAAAAATATTATATCCAACTTTATGCCTGTTTGCAATCTTTTTCTTCATCCTTCCCCACAGCCTGCCCGATCAGCATCAAGCAAACGCCGACCGAATGCCACTTCGGCGCTTTGCTTAAAAAATCAGCTCTACCGGCGCGTGGTAGTTGCGCAGCTCAAGCTCGCTGTGGCTGCCGCCGTCCTCGCCGTCCCGGGTCCAGGCCACGGGCTTTTCAAAGTGGAAGGTGGCCCTGGTGGTGTGCAGGATCACCAGATCCTCGCAGTCGAAGGTCTGGGACAGGACGCTGGCGGCGATGGCGGCCAGGCCGTCGATGGCGATGGGCTCGCGCACCAGCACCAGCTCGCTCTGGCCGTCGCCCAGACTGACCATGTCCTCCTTGAGCCGGATCATGCCCGCCACGGAGGTGGAGTTGGACATGCTGCCGTAGAGGAAGCGGCCCTCGATCTTGCCGCCGTCGTATTCCACGCGGGCGCGGTAGGCCTCGATCTTCGGCAGCTGGGCCATGCCCTGCAGCACATAGGCCAGGTGGCCCAGGGCCTTTTTCTGGTTTTGGGGGGTGGCGTAGCTGACCTCGGTGAAGGCGCCGAAGGCCGCGATATAGGCAAAAAAGCCGTCCTCGCCGAAGCCGCCCACGTCAAAGGGATGGGGCGTGCCCTCCGTAATGCGGCGCGCCGCGCCCACCGTGTCGTTCTTCGGCAGGTCCAGGGTCGTGGCCACGTCGTTGGCGGTGCCCATGGGGATATAGCCCACACGCGGCGGATGCTCCAGACGCATCAGACCGGCCAGCACCTCGCTGAGCGTGCCGTCGCCGCCCACGCAGGCCACCACGTCATAGTCCGCGCCGTGCTCGGTGGCAAAGCGCGTGGCGTCGCCGCGTCCGGCGGTGAAGAACAGCGTGGTGCGATAGCCGCCCTGGTCCAGCAGGTGCAGCGCGTCGGGCAGGTTCAGCTTATATCCGCCGCGTCCGGCGGCGGGATTGATGATCAGCATCAGTTTTTGCATGAAAAATCGCCTCATTTGCAGGAATCACGTTGAAACAGGAACCCGTCCGGGTTCTTCCATACCTTATCAGTATACCGCGAACGATAGAAAAAGGCAAGCCGTGCGCGGGAGAAGGCATGTGGCTGTTCGCCAAAGCCTCCCGTTTTTCATTCTGAGGAGCGAAGCGACGAAGAATCCTTTTTTCGTTATGAAATCTTTTGGTTTAAGACCCTTCTCTTCGCCAAGACATGACAATACTATGGGCTAAGAAAGCAAAAAGGACGCATTTGCATGCGTCCTTGGATTGCTGTTTGTGAAGTTTACTCCATGTCGTTGAGCTTCGCGGTCATGGAAGACTTCTTGTGAGCCGCGTTGTTCTTGTGGATCAAGCCTTTGCCGGCCGCGTGATCGACTGTCTTAACAGCAACTTTATAGGCACTGACGGCTGCGTCCTTATTGCCATCGGCAACGGCTGCGTCAAACTTTTTCATCATGGTCTTGAGCTCGGTCTTGTCCGCACGGTTCTTGGCACGAAGCTCCTTGGACTTTTCGTCTCTCTTGGCAGAAGATTTGATGTTGGCCATGTATTGCCACCTCCTCCTATAAATTTAGCTGTGTACAACGTAAGCATTGAACAACTCGCATTGATGGATTATAACAAACTGGACACCGAAAATCAAGCCTTTTTTTCAAAAAATACGGCACTTTTTTATGCCCTGTATTTCTTGTGCCGCAATGGGAAAAGCTATACCATATCTTGTTGCTTTCCGGTGGTGATTCCATGCTTTCTTCTCTTCGCACCGACCTGGCGGCGGAGTCCTATGACCGGCTCCGCTGCGCCGGCGGGATTTTGACCGGCCTTTCGACGCGCAGCGAGACCGTCTGCGGCGCCGACGTCTTTTCCGTGGAGATCACGGACGAGCAGGCCGCCGCGCGTCTGGGCAAGCCCATGGGGCATTATTACACGCTCTCGCTGCCCCGGACGCCGGGGCGCGGCGACGCGTCCTTTGCCGACCTGGCCGCGGCCGTGGCGTCACTGATCCGCCGCTGCGGCGTGCCGGAGGGCCGGGACGTGCTGGTGGCGGCTCTGGGCAATCCGGATATCACGCCGGACGCGTTGGGCTCGCTGTGCGCCGGCAGCGTTCTGGTCACCCGGCACTTGAAGCAGGGCGGCAGCGCGCTGTGGCAGCGCTTTGCCTCCGTCAGTCTGTGCCGCCCCGGCGTGCTGGGCACCGCCGGAGTGGAGTCCGCCGCCCAGATCGCCGCCCTGTGTGAGGTCGTGCAGCCCGGTCTGGTGATCGCGGTGGACGCGCTGGCGGGCTCGGAGGTCTCCCGGCTGTGCCGTAGTATTCAGATCTGCGACAGCGGCATTGCCCCCGGCTCCGGTGTGTGCAATGACCGGATGCGCATCGACCGGGCGCTGCTGGGCGTGCCGGTGACGGTCGTCGGCGTCCCCACCGTGGTGGACGCCTCCGCTTTCGGCGAGGAGGAGGGTCTGCGGGGGCTGTTCGTCACGCCCCGGGACATTGACAGCGCGGTACGCGCCTGCGCGAGGCTGATCGGCTACGGCATCGATCTGGCACTGCACCCGTCGCTGAGCGTGGAGGACATCGACGCGCTTGTGGGATAGGACAATGATTCACGTGAAACAACCCCCCATAGAAGTGTCATCCTGAGCGAAGCGAAGGATCCTGAAAGATTCTTCGTCGCTGTGCTCCTCAGAATGACAGGAAAAGGCTCCGTCCACTTTCTAGAAACTAGAAACTAGATACTAGAAACTAGAAACTAGAAACTAGATACTAGAAACTAAACTGTTTCACGTGAAACATATATTCCTTATCGGCCCGCGGGGCGGGGTGCGGCGCTAAAAACGGATGAAAAACGCATCGCATCATTGAATTCTCGGCGCAATGCTGATATAATAGCCGCGATAATGATCATCGGATGGCAAAATCAATCAGAGCTATGATTGATTTTGCTGCCAAACGACAGGTTTGACAGCAAATGATTCTTTGAATCCTTTGCCCGATGCTCATTGCAATGAGTATATGGCAAAACAGCAAAGCTGTTTTGCTGCGCGGCAAAGCTGCGCGGCGAAAAGCTTTTTTGCTTTTCGCCATCTTATAATCATTATCAAACGGCAAGGCGGATTGGCTATGGCAAAAATCATTGCATTTGCAAATCAAAAGGGCGGTGTGGGCAAGACTACCACCTGCGTCAACCTGTGCTGTGCGCTGCACAGGCTGGGCAAAAGCGTCCTGCTGGTGGACGGCGACCCCCAGGGCAACGCCAGCTCCGGCATGGGCGTTCCCAAGACCACGCGCCCCAATACATATGATATGATGATCGGCGGCGTGGCCGCGGCGGACTGCGTGGTGCACACCGACTACGGCGACGTGATCCCCACGGGCAAGGAGCTGGCGGCGGCCTCGGTGGAGCTGATCGGCTCCGAGCGGCGCGAATTCGTGATGAAGGCCGCGCTGCAGACCCTGTACAGCGACTACGACTATATTCTCATCGACTGCCCGCCCTCGCTGGAGCTGCTGACGGTCAACGCCCTGGTGGCGGCCGACAGCGTGCTGATCCCCATGCAGTGCGAATACTACGCGCTGGAGGGCATCGCGGATCTGATGACCAGCATCCGCATGTGCAAAAAGCGGCTCAACCGCCGTCTGGACGTGGAGGGCATCGTGCTGACCATGTACGACGGCCGCACGAATCTGACCACCCAGGTGGAGGCGGAACTGCGCAAATATCTGGGCGACAAGGTATACCGGACCGTGATCCCGCGCAGCGTGCGCCTGTCCGAGGCACCCAGCCACGGCATTCCGGGCGTGGCCTACGACAAGGTCAACAAGGGCAGCCGTGCCTATCTGGAGTTTGCCGAAGAATTTCTGAAAAAGTGCGAGGGAGGGGCCTGATATGGCCGCAAAGGAGAAAAAAGGTCTCGGAGCCGGACTGGGCGTCCTGTTCGGCGAGGAGACCTACCATGACGAAAACGAATTGAAGATCCTGCCCGTCTCCAAGCTGGAGCCCCGGCGCGAGCAGCCGCGCACCGTTTTTGACGATGAGGCGCTGCGGGAGCTGGCGGATTCGCTCAGCCGCTACGGCGTGATCCAGCCGGTGACGGTTCGGGCGCTGCCCTCCGGCTACTACCAGATCATCGCGGGCGAGCGTCGCTGGCGCGCGGCCCGTCTGGCGGGGCTGGAGGAGATCCCCACCCGGGTCATCGAGGCCGACGACCGCCGCGCCTCCGAGCTGGCGCTGGTGGAAAACCTGCAGCGGGAGGATCTGAACCCCATTGAGGAGGCCCGGGGCTACAAGGCGCTGATGGAGGACTACGGTCTGACCCAGGAGGAGACGGCCCAGAGCGTCGGCCGCTCCCGGCCGGCGGTGGCCAACGCGCTGCGTCTGCTGTCGCTCAGTCCCAAGGTGCTGGGTCTGGTGGAGGACGGCAAGCTCTCCGCCGGGCACGCCCGCGCGCTGCTGAGTCTGGACAGCGAGGCCGAACAGCTCTCCGCCGCGGACGAGGTGATCAAAAAGGCACTCTCCGTGCGGCAGACCGAGAGCATGGCCGCGCGGCGCGTCAAGGAGAAAAAGCACGTTGACAAGCCCCAAGGCGGCGACGGCGTGGACTACGCCGCCGAGGTCTCCAACGCCCTTGGCGCTGCCCTGGGACGGCGGGTCAGGCTGGTCGAAAGCCGCGGCGGCGGCAAAATCGAGCTGAGCTATTACGGCGCCGACGACCGCGAGGCGCTGATCGCACAACTGCAAAGTCTGGGTCTGAAAAAGGCCGATCAAAAATAAGGACGGGAAAAAAATCATGCTGGATATCAAGTTTGTCCGGGAAAATCCGGAAATTGTCAAGGAAAACATCCGTAAAAAGTTCCAGGATCAGAAGCTGCCCATGGTGGACGAGGTGCTGGAGCTGGACGCGAAGAACCGCGCCGCCATCACCGAGGCCAGCGAGCTGCGCGCCAGCCGCAACAGTCTGTCCAAGCAGATCGGCATACTGATGGGCCAGGCCAAGAAGGACCCCTCCAAGCTGGAGGAGGCCGAGAAGATCAAGGCCCAGGTCAAGGCCAACGCCGACCGGCTGGTGGAGCTGGAGCAGTTGGAGGAGCAGTACGCCGCGCGCATCCACACCTTGATGCTCAACATCCCCAACATCATCGACCCCTCCGTGCCCATCGGCCCGGACGACAGCGCCAATGTGGAGGTCCAGCGCTTCGGCGAGCCCGCCGTGCCCGCTTTTCCGATCCCCTACCACACGGAGATCATGGAGCGCTTCAACGGCGTGGACATGGACGCCGCGGGCCGCGTGTCCGGCAACGGCTTCTATTATCTGATGGGCGACATCGCCCGGCTGCATTCGGCCGTGCTGGCCTACGCCCGTGACTTCATGATCGACAAGGGTTTTATTTACTGCATCCCGCCCTTCATGATCCACGGCAACGTGGTGGAGGGCGTCATGAGCCAGACCGACATGGACGCCATGATGTACAAGATCGAGGGCGAGGATCTGTATCTGATCGGCACCTCCGAGCATTCGATGATCGGCAAGTTCATCGACCAGATCATTCCCGAAGAGAGCCTGCCCCAGACGCTGACCAGCTATTCCCCCTGCTTCCGCAAGGAGAAGGGCGCCCACGGCATCGAGGAGCGCGGCGTCTACCGCATCCACCAGTTTGAAAAGCAGGAGATGATCGTCGTCTGCCGTCCGGAGGAGTCGATGGACTGGTATGAGAAGATGTGGCGCTTCTCCGTCGAGCTCTTCCGCAGCATGGAGATCCCCGTGCGCCAGCTGGAGTGCTGTTCCGGCGACCTCGCGGATCTGAAGGTCAAGTCCTGCGATATCGAGGCCTGGTCGCCCCGCCAGCAGAAGTACTTTGAGGTCTGCTCCTGCTCCAACCTGGGCGACGCCCAGGCGCGCCGTCTGAAGATGCGCGTCAAGGGCGCGGACGGCAAGATGTATCTGCCCCACACCCTGAACAACACCGTCGTGGCCCCGCCGCGCATGCTGATCGCGTACCTGGAGAACCATCTGCAGGCCGACGGCAGCGTGACCGTGGCCGAGGTGCTGCGTCCCTACATGGGCGGCAAAGAGCTGCTTGTCCCGGCAAAGTAAGTAAACACTTAAAATTTTTGAAGTAAAGGAGCGCATATCATGAAAAAGTTCATCGAAGAGTTCAAAGCCTTCATCTCCCGCGGCAACGTCATGGATATGGCCATCGGCGTCATCATCGGCGGCGCGTTCGGCGCGATCACCTCCTCGCTGGTCACCAACGTCATCACCCCGCTGCTGGCCTGGGCCTTCGGCACGCGCAACACCGACGCGCTGAACATCACGCTGCGCGCGGCGGACGAGGCAGCCGGCACCGAGGCGCTGGTGCTGGGTCTGGGCACCTTTGTGGGCGCCATCATCAACTTCCTGGTGATCGCGCTGGTGCTCTTCAGCGTTATCAAGGCCATGAACAAGGCCCATGAGCTGGCGGAGAAGGCCAAGAAGAAGGAAGAGGAAGAGGCCGCTCCCGCCGAGGAGGAGGAGAAGAAGCCCACCACCGAAGAGCTTCTCGGCGCCATCCTCGAGGAGATCAAGGCAAAGAAGTGAAGTGAAGAGAAAACCCCAGAAGGCCGCGGCCTTCTGGGGTTTTTCGTTTTAAGATCTTAGTTTTCAGAAAAGGACCTCATCCGCCCCCAGTGTGCGCACTTCCGGCACCTTCCCCGTGCGCGGGGAAGGTATTATGCGGGAGGGGACAAGGGCCCACTCCCGTAAGATAGTTTTATCGTCTTTGCAGGGACGGCATGGCATTTTGTCATGCCGTTTCCTGCTTCATCAGTTCATTCAGCGGGATAAATCCGATCAGATCATACTCGATGTGGATGCTCTGGCGGCGCTTGCCGCTGCTCTTGTCCGGTGCGCCCACATAGATCGCCTTGATGAGCTCGTGCGCCACATAGGGCGTCAGCTCCTCCAAAGCCGTGTACTTCTGAATGCGCTCAATGAACAGATCTAAATTCTGGTTCTGCTGTTCCTGTACTTCGATCTCCTTCCGGAGAGTGTCTGCCGCTTCCTTCAAGTCCTGCTGCTCTTCCTCATAACCCTGGCTCATCGCTGCAAACCGCTCGTCGCTCAGTTTGCCGGATACGTTGTCCTCATAGGTACGCACGAACAGCCGATCGAGCTCCTGGATGCGCTTCTCCGCCTTCTCAAGTTGTTTCTGCTTGGTCTTGAGGATCGCTTTGCTCTCCGTCTGCATCTTCTCTTCCATGATTGCCCGGAAATGGGCTTCATAGCGGAGTACAAGCTCAATGACCCTTTGCGTGTAATTCCAGACCAAACGCTCCAACACGATTGCGCGGATGAAGTGGGCCGAGCACGGAGAATCGCTGCCGCGAGAGTTCGAGCAGGTGTAATTCCATTTGCTTGGATCGTCGTGAGAACCGCTGAAATACATTTTGCCTTTGCAGTCTGCGCAGAACACAAGGCCGGAAAACATGTGCGTGTTGCCGGATTTCGTTCTGCGGTGACGCTGCTCGCGGATCTCCTGCACTTTATCGAAGGTGTCAATGTCGATGATGGCAGGATGTGTGTCGTAGAAGATCGCTTGGTTCTCCACCGGATTCTTGCGTGTCGTCTTATCCCAGATGGAATTGGAGTAGGTCTTGAAGTTGACTGTACAGCCGGTGTATTCGCGGCGGGCAAGGATATCCGAGATGGTTCTGGACTCCCAATGATAGTGGTTGGCTGGTTCCGGATGGTTTGACTTGCGCCCTTCCTTCATGTAGTAGGCCGTGACGTTCAGCACCTTTTCCGCTTCAAGCTGATTGGCGATCTGCGTCGGGCCGCGGCCTTCCATGCAGAGTGCGAAGATGCGTTTGACCACCTTTGCGGCTTCCTCATCCACGATCCATTTCTTCGGATCGTTCGGATCTTTGATGTAGCCATACGGCAGAAATCCGGTCAGCGGCTCGCCGCGCTCGCCCTTGGCTTTGACGACGGCACGAACCTTCCGGCTGGTATCGCGGGCATAAAACTCGTTGAACCACATGCGAATCCCGGCAAAATCGTTGTCCACGCTGTTTTGATTAATCGTATCGAAGTTGTCGTTAATCGCAATGTACCGGACGTTGTGTTTGGCAAAGGTGATGTTGATAAACATACCCGTCATAGTGGAATTGCGTCCGAGGCGGGAAAGGTCTTTTGTCAGCACCACGGCTACATGATCCGCTTCGATCTCATCCAGCATTTCCTGAAAGCCGGGGCGATCAAAATCGGTTCCGCTGTATCCGTCGTCGATGAAGAAAACGGGGTTCGGCAGCTTCTTGTCTCGCACAAAGGATTCGAGGATTCTGCGCTGATTACTTATGGAGTTCGACTCGCCATCCAGAGAGTCCTCGTTTGAGAGGCGGCAGTATAGTGCGGTGATTTTATCAGTTGCCCTGATCAATTCTGTTTCCTCCTTTTCGGGGGCAACTGTCTGTACAGGATTGGTCGGCTCCATGGTAACATAACTTTCTTCGTTTGTCATCAGGATTCCTCCAGATTATGCAGCATGATCCGGGAGAGTTTTTGATCCAGCATCTCTGTTCCCTCATAGCTGCCGGTGACGGTATAGATCGTTCCGTCGATTTCCTCCATGATCTTCATTTCCGGAATCCACCAAGCGCTCGGATTCCGAACAACGATGCGCCCCTGCTCATCAATGCGATAGTTGCGGCGGCGCTGATCATTGGGCAGTGGATCGTGCTTTGCATAGGGATCGGGCCGACTGAAATACAGCTCCGGGATACTGTCGTCTCCGTCGTCCTCGTCATCTTCCCATGATTCGATCATTTCCAGATATTCGGCTTCGTTGGAATCAAGGTCAAATTCTTCATCTTCAAAATCGGTCATGTGGTTCTCCTCCAATCTTTTCATGAAAGTGGAAAAATAGAAAGTCAAAATCGCGGGGGGATGTGAGATCGTATTTCCTGGTCAAAATCGCGTCTGGAAACCCGCATGATTGCTGGCTTTTTTATGCTCTATTGATCCACTCCGCAGCTTCTGCCGTTTGAAACCTGTCACGCTCTAAAACCCGGAAAACCGGGGTGCAGGGCAAATCGTATTACCCTGCCAAAAACGTGCGTTGAAAAGCGCGTGATTGCAGGCTTTTTCAACGCCTAAAGCGTGACGCCGGAGCTACAGTTCCTGGTCGTGTGCTTTTCGATCCTGCCCTATCTCCGGCTCCTGCAGCCGGAGCATTTTTTCGATGTTGGCCTTTACGGTCTGCAGCTCCTTCTCACGTTTCTGACTCTCGCGGTACTCAGTGTATCCGTCATTTTTCG
>ONSQ01000014.1 GCA_900320465.1 uncultured Eubacteriales bacterium | reverse complement strand
CTGACGCCGCTGGAAAAACGACGTCAGTCTGTTGCTTAATTCTCATAACCCTGCATTAGGGGCCTCTTTTGTGCTGTCCGCACAATCCGGGGCAGTTCAATGCCTCACAGTCTTTTTTCTTTTTCCCGTCAGGGCACGATGCGCGTGCCGCTCTCTCCCTCCAGCGCCTGGGCCGCCCGGGACAGCGCGGCAATGACGGCCGTGCCGCCGGTTTCGCGGACAAAATCCGCGCAGGCCTCGATCTTCGGCCGCATGCTGCCGGGGGCGAACTGTCCCTCGGCCAGATAGCGCTCGCAGTCCGCGAGCGTGAGCTCCTCCACGGCGCGCTGCCGCGGCGTGTTGAAGTCCAGATACACCCGCTCCACGGCCGTCAGGATCAGCAGCGTGTCCGCGTGCAGCTGCCTTGCCAGCAGCGAGCAGGCCATATCCTTGTCGATGACGGCGTCCACGCCCCGCAGGCCTTCGGGCGTCTCTATCACGGGGATGCCTCCGCCGCCCGCGGCGATGACCACGTCCCCCGCCCGGCACAGCCGCTCGATCAGCCCCAGCTCCACGATCCGTACCGGCCGGGGCGAGGGCACCACGCGCCGATAGCCGCGCCCGGCGTCCTCCACAAAGGTATAGCCGGTCTTCTGTGCTGCTGCCTCGGCCTCTTCCCGGCTGCAAAAGCCGCCGATGGGCTTGCTGGGGTGGGCAAAGCCGGGGTCCTGGGCGTCCACCGCCACCTGGGTGACGATGCTGGCGCAGCCCTTGTCCAGTCCCCGCGCGCGGAGCGCGTCGCCCACGGCCTGCTGCAGGTGATAGCCGATATAGCCCTGGGTCATGGCGCCGCACTCGGCAAAGGGCATGGTGGGGGTGCCGCCGCCGTGTTGGGCGGAAAAACTCATGGCCAGGTTGATCATACCGACCTGGGGGCCGTTGCCGTGGCCCACGACCACCTCATAGCCCCGCTGTGCGAGCGCGGCGATCACGTCCGCGGTGTTCTTCACCAGCCTCAGCTGCTCCTCCGGGGTATTGCCCAGGGCGTTGCCGCCCAGGGCGACGACGATTCTTCCGGCCATGGCGCTTTAGTGCAGCGTGGCGTAGAGCACGGCCTTGATGGTGTGCATCCGGTTCTCGGCCTCGCGGAACTGCCGGGCGTGGGTGCCCAGGAACACCTCGTCGGTGACCTCCATGGCCTCCAGGCCGAACTTCTGATAGATCTCCTCGCCCACGGTGGTCTCCCGGTCATGGAAGGCGGGCAGGCAGTGCATAAAGATGGCGTCTGTCCTGGCCTTTTCCAGCAGCGCGCCGTTGACCTGGTACGGAAGCAGCAGCCGGATGCGCTTTTCCCACAGCTCGGCGGGCTCGCCCATGGACAGCCAGATGTCGGTATAAAGGATGTCGCAGTCCTTTGCGCCCTGCTCGGGGTCTTCGGTGAACTCGAGAATCGCGCCGGTCTCGCCGGCGATCTCGTGGCATTTCTCGATCAGCCACTCCGCGGGCATCAGCTCCTTGGGCCCGCAGGCGCAGTAGTGCAGTCCCAGCTTGGCGCAGACGACCATGAGGGAATTGGCAACATTGTTGCGCGCGTCTCCGAAGAAAGTCAGCTTGCGCCCCTTGAGCTCGCCGAACTCCTCCCGCGCGGTCAGCATATCCGCCAGCATCTGGGTGGGGTGGAAGTCGTCGGTCAGACCGTTCCACACCGGCACGCCGGAGTAGCGGGCCAGATCCTCCACCACAGACTGCTTGTAGCCCCGGTACTCGATGCCGTCGTACAGCCGTCCCAGCACCTTGGCCGTGTCCGCCAGGGACTCCTTCTTGCCCATCTGGGACGAGCCGGGGTCCAGGAACGTGACGCCCATGCCCAGATCGCGTCCCGCCACCTCAAAGGAGCAGCGGGTGCGGGTGGAGGTTTTTTCGAACAGCAGCACGATCTGCTTGTCGCTCAGCCACTTATGGGGTGTGCCGGTCTGCTTCATGCGTTTGAACTCCGCCGCCAGATCCAGGAGATAATTGATCTCCTCCGGCGTGTAGTCCAGCAGGGTAAGAAAGCTTCTGCCGCGAATGTTGAGAGCCATGGTGTTTTCCTCCTGATAGTGTGTATTACGCATCCGCCCGGATGAGCGGCATGGACATGCAGCGGGGGCCGCCCCGCCCGCGGGAGAGCTCCGCGGAGGGCATTTCCAGGATCTCGACGCCGTTGTCCCGCAAAATGGGGTTCGTCACGTCGTTGCGCTCATAGACGATGACCCGGCCCGGCGCCACACACAGGGTGTTGGAGCCGTCGTTCCACTGTTCCCTTGCCGCGGCGATCATGTCGTCGCCGCCGCAGTGGATCAGCTTCACGCGCTCTTCCCCGGTGTACTTTTCCAGAATGCTTTCCAGCGGCGCGTCGATGCGCTCGATGTGCAGCTCCTCGCTGCCGCAGCGGCCGGGGGTGATCTCATAGACCGTCAGCGGCCCGATGATAGCCGGGTGGACGATATACTTGGCCCTGTCGATCTGGGTAAAGACCGTGTCCAGGTGCATGAAGGCGCGGGAGGCGGGGATATCAAAGGCCAGCACGGTGCGTACCGAGGCCTCCTCGTCGGCGAACAGCCGCCTTGCCGCCCCCTCGATGCCGTCGGGCGAGCTGCGCTCCGAAATGCCCACGGCGATGGTGTCCGCGGTCAGATTCAGCACGTCTCCGCCCTCGATGCTGGCGTGGTCGGTCCTGTCGTAATAGCGGCGCACCCCGGCAAAGTCGGGATGATAGCGGAAGATATAGTCGGCGTAGATGGTCTCGCGCCGCCGTGTGGGAAAGCGCATGCGGTTGAGCAGCACCCCCGTGCCCACCGAGGCGAAGGGGTCCCGGGTGAAGTACAGGTTGGGCATGGGGTCCACGATGATGTCGTCCGCCGGGGCGATGCGGTCCTGCAGCGAATAGGCCGAGACGTCGCCGATCTCCTTGAGGGCGATGCCCTCCATCGTTTTCTCCACCAGCGCCTTGCCGCTGTAATTCTCCAGCAGATAGTCGCACAGCTTCTCCCTCCACAGGCCGGTGCGGATCTCGCCCTCGCTGAGCCACTGCAGCAGGAAGGGCCGCACCAGCTCCGGATGGAGAGCGAGCACCTCGCTCATCAGATCCTCCAGGTACACCACCTCGGCCCCGTTCTGGCGCAGCAGCCCGGCAAAGGCGTCGTGCTCCCTCTGGGCCACCTTCAGAAAGGGGATGTCGTCAAACAGCAGCTCGCCCAGACGCTTGGGCGTCAGCTTCAGCAATTCCCGGCCCGGCCGGTGCAGCAGCACCTTTTTCAAGGGTTGGATCTCGTTTCTGACACAGATTCCTTTCATGCTCAGCTCCTAAAACACTTCCTCTTTTGGGTAAAACAAAAGGTACAGCAAACACCGTACCTTTTGATTCGCGCGCACGGCCCGGTGGGCCATGCCGCGGCTTTTCTATGCAAATGAAGCTCACATGGACTCCGGCGCGGACACGCCGATGAGCCCCAGGGCGTTTTTCAGCGTGATCATCGTGGCCGTCACCAGTCCCAGACGCTGATTCGTCAGCTCGGCGTCGTCGGGGTTGTTGACCTTGACGGCGTTGTAATAGCTGTGGAAGGTCTTGACCAGCGAGATGATATAGTCCGTCAGCTTGTTGGGCTTGCGCAGAAGCGCGTCAGCGGCCACCTCCGCGGGGAACTCGCCGATCTTCTTGAGCAGCAGCAGCTCCCGCTCGTCCGTCAGCCGGTCATAGCTCTCCGCGGGCACGAACTTCGCGATCTTGGGATTGGTCAGGATCGAGTTCATGCGGGAGTGGGCGTACTGGGCGTAGTAGACCGGGTTGTCGTTGTCCCGGCTGCGGGCCAGCTTCAGATCCAGGTCCATGTGGGTGGACACGTCCTTAGCCACGAAGAACCAGCGGGCGGCGTCAAGACCGATGTCGTCGCACAGCTCCCGCAGCGTCAGCGCGTTGCCCGTGCGCTTGGACATCTTGACCTCCTTGCCGTCCTCCACCATGCGGACCATCTGGATCAGATCCACCTCCAGCGTATCCTTCGGATAGCCCAGCGCGGTCAGCGCCGCCTGCATGCGGGTGATGTAGGAGTGGTGGTCGGCGCCCCAGAGATCCACCAGCTTGTCATAGCCGCGCTCGATCTTGTACACGTGGTTGGCGATATCCGGCGTCAGGTAGGACAGCGTCCCGTCGCTCTTGCGCAGCACCCGATCCTTGTCGTCGCCGTAGTCGGTGGAGCGGAACCACAGCGCCCCGTCCTGCTCGTACAAAAGGCCCTTGTCGGCCATGCGCTGCAGGCAGTCGTTGATGCGCTCCCGGTCGTTTTCATAGAAGAAGGTCTCGTGCATCCAGGAATCGATCCGCACGCCGTAGGCCAGCAGATCCTTCTCGATCTTTTTCAGCTCCAGCTCCTTGCCGGTCTGCATGAAATAGGCCATGCGCTCCTCTTCCGGGGCGCTGAGCCACTTGTCGCCGTCCTTCCTGGCGATCTCATACGCGATGGCGCGGACGTCCTCGGCGTGGTAGCCGTCCTCCGGCAGCGGGTAATCATCCCGGCCGAAGTACTCGAAATAGCGCGCCGTCAGCGATTTGCCCAGCATCACGATCTGGTTGCCCGCGTCGTTGACGTAGTACTCGCGCAGCACCTCATAGCCGCTGGCCTCCAGCAGCCGGCAGATGCAGTCGCCCCAGGCGGCGTTGCGGGCGTGGCCGCAGTGCAGATCGCCCGTGGGGTTGGCGCTGACCCACTCGACCAGCACCTTCTTGCCCTTGCCGCTGTCGTTGAGACCGTAGCGCTCCCCTGCCTCCAGCACCTGGTTGATCAGTCCGCCCAGGGCGTTCTGCTTCAGCCGGAAGTTGATAAAGCCGGGCCGCGCCACGCTGACGCTCTCCACCTCGTTGACCAGAAGCTCGCCCAGCTTTTCGGCCAGGGGCGCGGCGATGTCCATGGGGCTGCGCCGCAGCGTCCGCGACAGCTTCATGGCCGCGTTGGTGGAATAGTCGCCGAAGTCGGGGTTCTGCGGCGTCTCCACCACGAACAGGCCGTCCTCGGTCTCCAGCTCATACACCGCCCTGATCGCCTCGCGGGTGGCGTCGTAGATTTTGCTTTCAAAATCGCTCATATGTCGTCCTCTTCTCCGCCATGCGCGGAGTCTTTTCCTTTATAGTCTCAGAATAGAATCATACCACAGATCCCCTGTTTTTAGCAACAGTGGATGTCCCCGATCAGCCGTAGGTGTGCAGACCGTGCAGCAGCGTGTTGACGCCCGCGAAGGTGAAGAACACCACGAACACGGCGATGACCAGATACCAGGCCATGCGCGTGCCCTTCCGTCCGGCGCGCAGCCGCAGATGCAGATACACCGCGTAGATGATCCAGGTGATCAGCGCCCAGACCTCCTTGGGGTCCCAGGTCCAGAAAGCGCTCCAGGCCTGCTCGGCCCAGATGGCTCCGGAGAGGATCACCACCGTCAGGAACAGGAAGCCGAAGCTGACCAGCCGGTAGCTGAGGAAGTCCATCTGCTCCAGCGCCTTTTTGTCCGGCTTTTCCTGTCTGGCCACCATCAGATAGCGCGCTCCGATGCATCCGGCGATGACGAAGGCGGCGTAGGACAGCACGGCCGAGCCGATGTGCACGCCGAACCAGGCGCTGCGCAGCGCGGGCATCAGATCGCGGATCTCCATGGGCTGCAGCGCCGCGTAGGTCATGATCAGCAGAGCGGCCGGCATGGCGATGACCTTCAGCCACTCGGTCTTCATCCGGGTGCACACCGCGACGGTGAACAGCGCCACGCCCCAGGCGAAGGCGTTGGAAAACTCAAACTGGTTGGACAGGGGCAGGCGTTTGGCCGCCACACCGCGGGCCACAAGAAATCCCGTGTGCACCACGGCGGCGGCGATGAACACCAGCCAGGCCGCGCGCAGCAGCTTGTCCTTTTTGAAGGCCGTGCCGGTGAACTCCAGGATCACGGAAACGGCATAGACGGCAAAGGTGATAAAAAACAGGGTTTTCAAGGCGTGTCCTCTCTTTCTTTCTCTTCAAATTCCGCCAGCGCCGAAGCCAGCTCCACGCGCATGCGCTCGGGCTTGCTGCCGCCGACGGCGTAGCCCTGCGCGTCCAGCTTCACCAGCACGGGGTCGCAGAAGAAGGTGATGTACAGCGCCGCGACCATCAGCGCGAACACCGCCAGCAGCGCGGCATTCACCAGCGTGGGCGTGTGCTTGATGCGCAGCCCCGGATACTCCACCGGCGCGTTGAAGCGGAACACAAGTCCGCCCGCCTCGATCTCGTCGCCGGGGAAGGCCAGCACCGACTCAAAGGTGCCGCCCCTGGCCACGATTACCTCGTACACCGGGTTTTCATAGCGCCCCATCGTGGAGGTGATCAGCGTCACGTTGCCGCTGGGATCCATCAGATAGTCGGGATAGACAGCCTGGTACCACAGACCGCTGACCCCGTCCAGCGAGAGGAACACCGTGTCGGTCAGCGTGAAGTCGTCCGCCCCGCCGTTTTCCGGGTTGACGACCGTCAGACTGCCGGCGGTGCCGTAGGTCTGCTGATAGACCTTGTAGGGTCCGAAGGACATGGGGTAATTGACGCGGATGGGCTTTCGCTCGCTCCTGCGCCCGTCGGGGAGGGTGATCTGGATCTCGCTGGTGAAATCCAGCCGTCCGCTCTCGTCTGCGATGGAAAAGTCGAACACGCGGATCTCGGTGCCGTCGTCCATCACCACGGCCTCGCCGGGCATGGCCGTCCGGTCGGTGACCGTGGGCAGGTACAGCGCCGCGGCGCCGATCAGCAGCGTCAGCAGGATCGACAGGTGGGTCAGAAAGCTGCCGTAGCGGCCGAAGCCGTTTTTGGTATAGACCTCACTCTGCCCCACGTCGCTGCGGCGGCAGCGCATGGTCTGAAGTCTCTGGCGCAGCTGCTCCACGCCCTGCCCGCTCAGACGCACCTGATCGGGCATGGCCGCGGCGGCGCTGATCTCATTCTCCCGCGAGCGCCCCAGCCTTCTCACGCGCAGCACGCTGCACAGCGTCAGATTCAGCGCCAGCAGGCACAGGATCAGGATGAAATACCAGCTCTCATAGATGTTGTTGAGCCCCAGCGTGAGGATCAGCGCGTGGAGCTTTTCGTAATTCTGCACATACCAGACGGCCTCGTGCTGCTGGGGGATCAGCGAGCCGACCACCGAGCACAGCGCCACCAGACTCAGGAGCAGGATGCCGAAGCGCATGGAGCGCAGATAAGACAGTACTTTTTTCATAGGCAGTTCCAAAAACGGCCGCCCGCCCTGTTGGGCGGGCGGCGCAGTGTGTGTGGTTGTGGCTTATGAGCGCAGCAGGTTGATCGCCTGGTTGGTCAGCTCCTCGGCCTTGTCCAGGCACTCGTTGGTCAGCGTCGGGTTATGGGCGCCCTCGCTGTTTTCCACGAAGACGAAGTCCCAATAGAACTGGGCGTCGCGGGCAAGCTGGCGGATCTGGCTGAGCTTGGCCTCGCTGATCTCGCCCTTTTCCACGGCATCGGCCAGCTGTTCGGTCAGGAACTCCAGCTCATAGCCGATGGAGTAGGTGCGCGCCTCGATCTTTTCCTGGGTCGCGCGAACCTCGGAAACCAGATCCACGTGGCACTTGGAGCACTCGTTCTCGATCAGCTCCTGGTTGTCCAGCGGGCTGATCAGGTTATGGCTGCGATAGGTCATGCCGTTGGCCTTGGTCTCGGTGGGCATATGGCAGTCGGCGCAGGTGTAGGTGGCGCGGTGCTGGCTGCCCTCGCCCAGATAGGTCTCGAACTCGGGGTGCTGGACCTTGATCTGCTGCACGCCGGTGCGGGGGTTGGTGTAATCCACGAACACGTTGCCGTCGGCGAAGTTGGCGCCGTCGTTGAAGAAAGCCAGCATCGTGGTCGGGTCCATGCTCTCGATGGAGTTGTGGGCGATCCTGGTTTCCTTGGTGACGGGGTCGAAGTAATACTCGTTGTGGCACTGGCCGCAGGCCATGTTGGCGGCGTCAACGCTGTTGAAGTCGCTGCCCAGGGCGTCGATCCAGTAGGTATGGGTCACGGTGATGGTGCCGGGGGTATTGGCGTGGCAGTTGTAGCAGCTGATGCCCTCGACGATGTGCTGCTGCACGTCGGTCCAGGCGTACTGGTAGGCCTGCACGCCCTCCTCGTTGACCATGTTGGTGAAGTCCGGCGTCTTGCAGGTCCAGCAGTTGGCCATCGCGTGAGGCCGTCCGGTCTCCTCGATGTCGACCACGTCGTAGTAATGGCCTCTGGCGCTGCCGTAGCAGAAGGAAAAGCCGTAGGGCTCATACAGCGTGGGCAGCATCGGGTACTGCTCCAGATAGTCCACGATCTCGTCGCTCTGGCTGGTCATGTTCCAGCTCTCGTAGATCTCCGGGTATTTCTCGGCCCAGTCGGCGGCGTGCAGTACCGTGACGCCCGAGTGGGTCTCCACCTGCGCGGCGATCTGCTCGACCTTGATCAGCGAGCCGCCGAAGTTGGCGGGGTCCAGTCCGCCGCTCTTGAGGGCGTCGAACACGGCGGCCTTGATGCCGTCGGACGACAGCGTGGCGCCGGAGACGGCGTCCACCTTCAGACTCTGCGCGTCATAGATCATCTTGGGCATGGACAGGATGGCGCGCGAGCCGATGCCCTCGGTCTCCTCGTCCTCGACGATCTTGATCTGGTAGATATGGTCGTTGGTGGCGGCGATCTGCACGGTGATGTCGCCGTTGCGGCCCATGGCGGTGCCCGTCAGATGCAGGGCGCCGGAGGGCACCTCGCTGTCGGCCACGCCGGCCTGTCTTCCGGCCGCGCCGGAGGCGGCGTTGACCGCGGCCACCGCGACAATAATCAGCGCGCACAGAACGGCCACCACGTCGTCCTTGCGCAGCTTTTTCCAAATACGCTGAAGCTTCTTGGGAAGTTTCATTTTCTCCCTCCGCCGCGCCGCGCAGGCGCGTCTTCGTATTCTCCCGGACCGCCAACAACGCGAGGCGGCGCACGGCATAGTCCATTTTTACTTTACCATATTCCGCCTTTTTTCGCAATAGGTGAACCTGCTCAATTCGGCCCTGAAAATTCCGGCAAGATGCCAAATCGTGAAAAAAATGACAGGGAAACGGCTGTTTTTCTGTCATTTTTTTCTCATTTTTCGTGTTTTTCAGGGCGGCGCGCGCAGCCGACGATCACCCGATCCCGGGCAGAAAAGCGAAGCTGTTCCCTCTCTTTCCCTTTCCGGACCCTGGAGGCCCCGGTTTCTTATTTTCCATTGGTACCACCGTTTTCGTAAAAAGCCGGAGGGCGGCTCCCGTACTCAGGGCGCGGCCGGCTTTTCTTCGCCGGCCGTGCAAAAATCATTGGCCGTGCGCTTACTTTGTGGTATACTGACAAAAAAGCACGCGCGGGCGCGCCGGGTTCGATCCGGCCCCGCCCGGAGGAGAGGTCTATGGACAGAGAATTAAGACGCTGCAGCAGCCAGCTGCGGATTCTGGGTCTGGGTCTGCTTGTACTGACCGTCTGGGATCTGATCAAGCCGCTTTTATATCTGCTGCTGGCGCCGGACGAGATGGACTCGATCCGCGTGGCGCTGCCCTGGTACAACCGGACCCTGCTGGTTATTACGGTGGTCATGGTGGTTCTGATCATGGGTATGGCGCTGGCGATGCGGCTTCATATCGGCTTCTCCGCCATGGCGGAGGGTGCCGGGAAAACGCGCAAAAAGGGCTATGTGGTCCTGGCCTTTTTCTATTTTGTTCTCCAGCTGGCGGGCATGCGGATCTTTGTCCGGGCGCTTCTGCTCCAGGGGCTGCTGGCCCGGGACCTGATGGAAACGGTGTCCGCCGCCGTGATGGATCTGTGTTCGGTGTGCATCACCGGCGAAACGGTCGTCACCGCGCTGCGGCTCCACCGGCTGCGCAGAAGGAGGGCGAGCTGAATGCAGAAGGATTTTCATTACTACGCGACCTGCTGTGCCGCGCTCCTGGCGGGCTGGTCCTTTGAAGACAGTCTGGAGATCTGCTACAGCGCCCAGCTGGTGGACTGGTGCTCCCGGAGCTTTCTGAACCGGGTCAAGGGCCCCGCCGCCGCGGCCACCACCCAGCTGCAGCTGGAGCTGATGGAGGCACGGACCGATCCGGTGGGCCTGCAGGACATCACCCGCATCTGGGCCTCCTTCCACTTCTTGCCCTATGATCTCCATGCCCCCTGCCCCCGGGCCTCGCGGGCCTACCGGAACAAATACCGGCTGATCTGCCGGCCCAACGGTGCCCTTTTGAAGGACACGGTGGCCCTTGCCGCCCGGCGCGGCACCCAGGCCGTGGGCATCGCCATGCATGTGCTGGCCGACACCTGGGCCCACAGCTATTTTGCCGGCACGCCCTCGCTGGTCATCAACAACACCGACAGCTATTTCTTCGAGCTGCTGGAGGATGAGAACGGAATCGAGCAGCGCCGCCCCATCCGCTTCCGCCACAGCGCGGGCGAGCCGGACGATCCCACGGCCGGGCAATACTCCAACAGCCTCTACCAGTGGTCCGAGAACTCCATCATGAATCTGGGCCACGGTCGGGCCGGGCACCTGCCGGATTACAGCTTTATCCGCTATCAGTATCTGCCCGCCTGGGGCAACTACGAGGAGATCCGCAAGGACAACCCCGCCGACTATTACCACGCCTTCTGCCAGATGGTGTACGCGCTGCGCTGTCTGCGCACGGATCCGGACGCCTTTGAGCCGGACACCTACGATACCGAGGCCGTGGCGCCCTGGGCCGACGAGATCCGCGCGATCCTCCGCAAGCGCCAGGTGGACGCCTGTGACGACTGGCGGGCTCTGGGCGGGCGCATCGCCGGGCGTGAGATCGAGGACTTTGACCTGGACAAGTACGTGGGGCCATATCTGACCGCCCCGAAGGAGCACAAGGACGATAGCTTTCTCGGCCGCTTCTTTATCGCCGCCATGGCCCAGAAGAGCATGGTGACGGGCGCGATCTTCCGCTCCGGGAACCTGGCTGCCGGGTTCTCGGTGGATTTTGCCGAAAAGGGCTTTCGCGGCATCCGGGACTACCGGAAGCTGCTGGACATGGGGAAGGAGGGTCGCACATGACGCTGGGAAAACGGATCGGAAAAGTGTTCGGCGCGCTTGCTTACCTGCTGTGCGTCTTTCTGCTGTACCGGATGGGCGAGGACGGGTTCAAGCTGGTTTGTATGCTGATGAGTCTGTCGCTGATCCTCTTCGGAGTGCGCAATCTGCTGTTCTATTTCACAATGGCGCGCCACATGGTCAACGGCAAGGCCATTTTGTACGTGGGCGTGATCGGGCTGGACTTCGGAATCTTCTCGATGACGATCTCGCGCAACCAGCTGCTGGCGGTGGTGCTGTATCTGCTGGGCGCCCGTGCCTTTGCCGGTGTGGTGGATATCCTGCGCGCGCGGGAGGCCCGCCAGCACAAGGCCCCCTCCTGGCGCTTCAATCTGGCGGAGGGGATCGCGAACATCGCCACCGCGGCTGCCACCGTGGTTTTCGGGCTGGGGCTGGGGAATATGCGGGCCGTCGCCGCGATCTACGCCCTCGGTCTGGTGTACTCGGCGATGCTGAATCTGATTTCCGCCTGTCAAAAAACCGCCATCGTGTATATCCCGTAAGGGAACCGGACCACCTTATGCCGTGAACGATACCCAGTCCGCTATGACGCGCACGCCGTAAGGGATTCGCTTGCATTCCTTTTCGCTTGCATGAGACGCGAAAAGGAATAATCGTATTCGCCAGTGTCCGCACTGGCTCATGCACATGCCCCCGGCATGTGCGGACATAATTCGAATCCCTTACTTCTGCTGAAATGTGCCAAAAAGGGCCATCCCGAATGGGATGGCCCTTTTTGGCACGCCGTAAGGGATTCGAACCCCTGCGAAGTTCGGCGCCGCGCGCCTTGCTTCGCAACTTTGATCCGCTTCGCTCAAAAAATGCTCCGCATTTTAAGGTCAGGGGTTCGATGATTTCCCGGATAATCAAAAATCCCGACCCCCTGTTGGGGGCCGGGATTTTTGGCACGCCGTAAGGGATTCGAACCCCTGACCTTCTGGTCCGTAGCCAGACGCTCTATCCAGCTGAGCTAACGGCGCATATCGATATTATCATCGACAGCTTGGATATATTAGCACAGCTTGAATAGAATTGCAAGAGTTTTTTTTACACTTTGCGGAAAGTTTTTACCAGCTCATGTTTTTGCTGACCGAATCCGCCAGATCGCCCACCACGCGCGCCACCGCGCCCTTGACGCTGGGCTTTTTCGGGCGCATCAGCACCGCCGAGAGCAGCCCCGCCGCCATGCCGATGCCGAGACCCAGATAGAGATCGCTGTTTTTCATGATTTCCTCCCTCCGCCGCGGGCCGCATCCGCCGCCCGCGCCTGTTTGCTTTCCGTATTAGCTTGCCCGGCTTTGGCGCGATCATTGAAAGAAATTCTTTCCAGCGTGTACACAGAAAATGCATTGATGCAACCGCACCGGTTGTGCTATTATGTGCACAGAAAAGAAAAGCGCGGGAGGACAAGCATGAGTGTGAAAATTCTGGCCGTGGGCGACGTGTGCGGCGAGCCCGGGCTGAACTGTCTGAACAACCGTTTGAAAGCATACCGCAAGGAACAGAATATCGACTTCGTCGTGGTCAACGGCGAAAACGCCAACGTGGTGGGCATCACCCCCAAGCAGGCCGACGCCATCCTCCACGCGGGGGCGGACGTGATCACGCTGGGCAACCACACCTGGACCCGCACCGAGCTGCGCCCCTATCTGGAGGAGCGGAGGCGGATCCTGCGCCCGGCCAACTTCGCGCCACAGTGTCCCGGCAAGGGCATCGAGGTGTACCAGACCCCCTTCGGCGACGTGTGCGTGCTGAATCTGATGGGCCGCTTCACGCTGGACACCAACACCGACAACCCCTTTGTGATCGCCGACGGCTATCTGGACGAGATCAAGGAGAAGATCATCCTGGTGGACTTCCACGCCGAGGGCACCAGCGAAAAGCGCGCCATGGGCTATCTGCTGGATGGGCGGGCCAGCGCCGTATGGGGCACCCACACCCACGTCCAGACCTCGGACGCCCAGGTGCTGCCCAAGGGCACGGGCTACATCACCGACCTGGGGATGACCGGGGCGGTGCAGTCGGTGCTGGGCATCGACCCCCAGCAGAGCATCGGCAAATTCATGGGCGATCCCCCGCGGCGCTACGAGTCCGCCAAGGGCCCCGTCAAGCTGGAGGGCTGCCTGTTTGAGATCGACCCCGAGACGGGGCGCTGCCTGCATGCGGAGGGGGTGCGCCTGACATGAGCGCCTTGAAGATCCTGCACGCGGCGGATCTGCACCTGGACTCCCCCTTTGAGGCGCTGGGCGCCAGCAAGGCAGCGCTGCGGCGCGGCGAGCAGCGCGAGCTGCTGGGCCGGATCGCGGATCTGGCCATCGAGGAAAAGGTAGACCTGGTGCTGTTTGCCGGCGATCTGCTGGACAGCGACAACACCTTTTACGAGACCGGCGAGGAGCTGGTGCGCTCGCTGCGCCGGATCGGCGCGCCGGTGTTCATCGCCCCCGGCAACCACGACTATTACTCCGAGCGCTCGCCCTACGCGCGCTTGAAGCTGCCGGAAAACATCCATGTCTTCACCTCCCGCGAGATCAGCTGCTTTACGCTCAAGGAGCTGGGCGTGCGGGTGTACGGCGCCGCCTTTACCGACCGGCGCAGCGAAGGTCTGCTGCAGGGCTTCCATGCGCCGCGGGGCGACGGGTTTGTCAACCTGCTGTGCCTGCACGGCGAGGTGGGCGTGCGCGACTCTGCCTACAACCCCATCAGCGAGGAAGAACTGGCTCTCAGCGGCATCGACTACGCGGCCCTGGGCCATGTGCACCGGGAGAGCGAGCTGCGCCGCGCCGGCTCCACCGCCTACGCCTGGCCCGGCTGCCCGGAGGGGCGCGGCTTCGACGAGACCGGTGAAAAGCATGTGTACCTGGTCCGGCTGGAGGGCGGCCGCTGCGAGATCGACAAGCGCTGTGTGGCCTCCCGCCGCTATGAGATCCTGGAGACGGACGTGTCGGGCGTCGAACCGCTGCTGGCCATCCACACCCAGCTTCCGGACGAGACCGTGCGGGACATCTACCGCATCGTGCTGCGGGGCGAGGTGGACGCGCCGCCGGACCTGCGGCGGCTGCAGGAGAATCTCAGCGAGTTCTTTTTCGAACTGCAGCTGCGCGACGAGACCCATCTGCGGCGCGACATCTGGGACAAGGCGGGCGAGGACTCGCTGCGCGGTCTGTTCCTGCTGAAGCTGCGTGCGCGCTACGACGCCGCGGCCAGTGAGCGCGAGCGCGCCCATATCGAGCAGGCCGCCCGCTGGGGTCTGGCCGCCATCGACAACCGGGAGGAGGTGCTGCGCCATGATGATCCATAAGCTGACGGCCTCCTTCGGCAAGCTGGAAAACGAGACGCTCAGCTTCCACGACGGGCTGAACGTGATCCACGCCCCCAACGAAAGCGGCAAGTCCACCTGGTGCGCCTTCATCCGGGCCATGCTGTACGGCGTGGACTCGGGCGAGCGCGTAAAGGGCACGTATCTGCCGGACAAGCAGCGCTACGCTCCCTGGTCCGGCGCCCCGATGGAGGGGCAGATGGAGCTGACCGCCGACCACTGCGACATCACGCTCACGCGCACCACCCGGGCCAAAAACGCCCCCATGCGCGAGTTTTCCGCCACCTACACCGGCTCGAACGTGAAGGTGGAGGGCATGACCGGCGCCAACGCCGGCGAACAGCTGACCGGCGTGAGCCGCGACGTGTTCCGCCGCAGCGCCTTTATCGAACAGGGTTCGGTGGCCGTGTCCGGCAGCCCGGATCTGGAAAAGCGCATCAACGCCATCGTCTCCACCGGCGAGGAGGAGACCAGCTTCACCGAGGCCGACGCGCGGCTGCGCGCCTGGCAGCGCAAGCGGCGCTTCAACCGGCGGGGTCTGCTGCCGGATCTGGAGGACAAGATCGATTCCTCCCGCCGTCTGCTGGAGGATATGGACGGCTCGGCGGAGAACATCGGCGCGATGCAGGAGCGCTACGACCAGCTGCGGGCCGAATGCACCCGGCTGGAAACCGAGGTCACCGAGAGCCGCAAGCGCCAGCGACGTGCCTCCATCGACACGCTGGGCCGCGGCCGCAGCGCGCTGAGCGAGGCCAGCGACGCCCACGACGAGGCCATGGAGCAGCTGTCCCGCCAGCGGGGCGAGCTGCGCCAGAGCCCCTTCGGCGGCGCCGCCCCCCAGACGGTGGAGGCCCGCGTCACCCGCGATCTGGGCCGGATGGCGGAGCTCAAGGAGATCTATAAGAGGAGAAACTCGCCGCTGCTGATGATCCTGCTGTTTCTGCTGACGGCGGCAGGCGTCACCCTGTACACCGCCTTTGACAGTCTGGCGTACATCATCGCCGCGGGCGTGTTTCTTGCGGGCGCCATTGTGGCGCTGGCCCGCTATATGCATGCGCGCAGCGCCGCCGCGGATGCGCTCTTAGAGCGCCGGCAGCTCTTGAAGAGCTACGGCGCGGCCCACGCCTCCGAGCTGCGGCGCACGCTGGAGGAATACCGCAAGCTCTACGCCGCCGTGGCAGCGGGCGAGGAGCGCGAGCGCGAGACCCGCGAGGCCTATGAGTTGGCCCGCCGCCGCCAGGAGAAGCTGGAGGAGGCCGCGCTGGCGGATCTGGATTTTGTCAGCGGCAGCTCTCCCGCCGCCCGGCTGGGGCGCGAGCTGAACGCCAGACGCGCCGAGGCCGAGAAGCTCTCGGCCCAGATCGCCACCCTCAAGGGGCGGCTGTCCGCCATGGGCGACACAATGGTGCTCAGAAGCGAGCTGGGCACCATGGAGGAGGAGCGCGCCCAGCTGGAGCAGGAGTACGAGGACATCGCCCTTGCCATCGAGACGCTGCGCGCCGCCGACGAGGAGCTGCAGAGCCGCTTTTCCCCCGAGCTGGGACGCGTGGCGGCGGAGTATATGTCCCGCATGACCGGCGGGCGCTATTCCCAGGTGCTGCTCAACCGGGACTTTTCGGCCATGACCCGCGCCCAGAGCGACGCCGTGGCCCACGACAGCAGCTATCTGAGCGCCGGAACGCTGGATCTGCTGTATCTGGCCGTGCGGCTGGCGGTGTGCGAGCTGGCGCTGCCGGAGGGCGAGCCCTGCCCGCTCATCATCGACGACGCGCTGGTGAATCTGGACGAGACGCGCCTCAAGCAGGCCATGGAGCTCCTCAAAGAAATCGCAAAGGAGCGCCAGGTGATCCTCTTCACCTGCCGCAAGGCGGAGTGAGGCTTTGGTGGAAAAGGATGCCGCGATGAAATTCGACCGATATGGAACGCTCCCTCCCGGAACGCTTCCTGCCATGCTCCTGTTCCTCTTGCTCGCGCTCATCGCCACTCTTGTGATGAACCCATATGCGCTTCCCCTCATGATCGTATGGCTGTGCTTCCTGTCCGTCTTTATGGCTCTGGCGTGGCGCGTTTCCGTCAGGCTGCAAGCCAGATTTGACGGCGGCTCCGCGCGTGACAGGATTGAGATCACGCCGGATACGATCACGCTGTATGCAGCAGATCAGACGGTAACCATCCGCAGCCCAGACGTTTTTTCCTACAAGAGCGTCTATTTCGGACGAGGCATGCGCAAAGCCGTGATCCGGGACTGCTTCGGACACAGTGTCAGCTTCTGCACCTCAAAGCGTCTGGATCAGCGGATCATGGAGATCTGCCCGGAGCTGAAGTACCATTACCAAAAATAAATAAGCAGCAGGAACGACGATTCCGTAGAATCGTCGTTCCTGCTGACTTTATTATCCTCTCAGCTTTCCCCAGAGCTCCAGGAGCTTGAAGCGCACGACGGTATGGCCGTCGGCGCAGAGGATGGAAGCCGTGTCCTCGCCCAGCGCGTCGATGAGAGTCTCGGCGCCGCTGGCGTCCAGACACAGGGGCGGATAGACCACGCACCACCAGTTGCGCCCCGCGCCCTCACCCAGGATCACCCGCAGCGAGGTATAGCGCCCCGCGGGCAGGGCAAAGCCTTCGTAGCGCCGGGTCGGATAGCGCTCGCGCGTCAGCGTGACCGTCACCTGTCGCCCCTCCGCGGCCTGCTCCGCCGCGCGCTGCAGCTCGCCAAGGGCGCCGCGCAGACGCTCTTCGGCCTCTTCGCGGCTCTCCGCTCCGGCCAGCCGCGGCCGCAGGAGGGCCAGCACCGCGTCCCGCACCCGCAGCTTGACGGCCTGCTCCTCCGCATCGTCCGAGACGGCCAGCACGTGCAGCCTGATCAGCGCATCGTCGATCCGTTCTGTCTCGCCCTGGGCCCAGAGGGCGGCGCAGAGCGTGACGCTCAGCGCGCACAGCAGCGCCAGCTCCCAGGTTTTCAAGCCTGTCGAAATTCTTTTCATAACAAAAACCGCCTGTCCTGTTGATCGATGCAAACAGGATAGACGGTTTTAGCTTCTTTTATACAGTTATCCGATAAAGCGCTTTAGAATTTTGGCCGGTAAAAAATGAATGGTTGTAGTGGATAATAGTATTAATCCAGCAGGGGGCCGATCGCCTCGGCCACGCAGCAGAAGCGGTATTCCTTTTTCAGATTCTCGCAGGCCAGCCTGGCGCTTTCGTCGTCGCGGAAGACCCCGAACACGGCTGAGCCGGTGCCGGTCATCAGCGCGCCCAGCGCGCCGCAGTCCAGCAGCGCCCCCTTGGCCGCGGACACGGTGCGCATGCGGCGGTCGTCCACGTCCTCGAACACGTTGTACATCCGGCGGCACAGCCCGTCCAGGTCTCCCGCGCTCAACGCGGCGAGGATTCCCTCGGTGTCCGGGTGGCAGTTCATTTTCGTGTTGTCCAGCTTCCGGAACAGCTCCGGCGTGGAGATGGAAAAATCCGGCTTGCAGATCACGAAGCGGCAGGGCGGCAGCGAGGGCAGCGGCGTGAGCTTTTCTCCCCTGCCTGCGGCCAGTGCGGTCCCGCCCCGCAGACAGAAGGCCACGTCCGAGCCCACGGTCTCGCCCGCGGCGAGCAGCTGTTCGCTCGACAGTGGGAAGCCATAGGCGCGGTTGAGGGCGCGAAGCACCGCCGCCGCGTCCGCCGAGCCGCCCGCCATCCCGGCGCCAACCGGGATGTGCTTGCGCAGCGTGATCTTCATGCCGCGGCCCTGATCGTCCGCCAGCTCCAGGAACTTCAGCGCCGCGCGCACCGCCAGGTTTCGCGCGTCGCCCGGGACGTAGGGCAGCGAGGTGACGGCCCAGACGCGCTCGCCCGGCTCCGGCGTGATGCTCAGCTCGTCGCACAGCGATACGGTCTGCATGACCATCAGCATGTCGTGATAGCCGTCGTCGCGCCTGGCCGTGACGTCCAGGGAGATATTCAGCTTGGCATAGGCCTTTTCCGTGACCGGGGCAAAAGCGTTTGTTTTATTCAAAAGCATACACTCTCATTTCATACGGCTTGGAGGTAAAGCCGTTCATGATGACAAAATTGCTCTCGTAATTGGCAAAGACCAGGCGGCCGCGCTCCAGCTCAAAGCCCTCGGGCGCCTCGAAGCGCTGGGCCTTTTTCGTAAAGGAGCAGATCACCAGCAGGCGCTTGCCCTCATAGCTGCGCGCGTAGACGTAAAAGTTCTTGTCCTTGGGGAAATACTCGGTATAGTCCCCCCAGATAGCGACCTCGTTTTCCTTTTTGAATTTCAGGATCGCCCGGTAGAAGTTCAGAAGCGAATTGGGGTCGTTCTCCTGGTCGGCGGCGTTGATCTCGTGATAGTTCTCGTTGACGAAGAACCAGGGCTCGCCGGTGGTGAAGCCGGCGTTGGGCGCGCCGCTCCACTGGAAGGGGGTGCGGGCGTTGTCCCGCGAGGAGACCGCCAGCAGCTTCATGGCAGCGGAGCGCGGCATAAAGCGGGTAGCGATGTCAATATTGTTCTCCGCCATCACGTCCTTATACATGCTCAGCTCCGGCAGGTTGATGTTCAGCATGCC
This sequence comes from uncultured Eubacteriales bacterium, assembly GCA_900320465.1. Lineage (GTDB taxonomy): Bacteria > Bacillota > Clostridia > Oscillospirales > Oscillospiraceae > Limivicinus. The sequence goes on along the minus strand of ONSQ01000014.1, from coordinate 10,818 downwards.
GATCTCCTGGCCCTGGTAGACAAAGGGCGTGCCGCGCTGGAGGATGTACATGGCCGCCAGCATCTTGCCGCTTTCGGTGCGGTATTCCTCGCTGCCGTAGCGGCTGATGATGCGGGGATGGTCGTGGTTTTCGATGTAAAGGGCGTTCCAGGCCTTGCCCTGGAGCTTTTCCTGCCAGTCGCTGAAGGCGCGCTTCATCTTGACCAGGTTAAAGGGCAGGCGCAGCATGTCCAGCATGAAGCAGTCGGCCTCCATGTGGGAAAAGCCGATCATCTCATCCAGGACCTTGTTCTCGCCCTCGGCCACATAGCTCAGCGCCACCTCAGCGGTGGTCATGGGGCTCTCGCCCACGGTGAAGCAGTCGTAATGGTCCAGCACGTCGCGCTTGAATTCCTTCAGATACGTGTGGGCCAGGGGGCGGTTGGCGTAGTGGTTGACGCCGTTGGCCACCGGCAGTGCCGGATAGGAGCTGGGCAGCCCCTCGTCCTTGGCGATGAAGGTGATCACGTCCTCCCGGAAGCCGTCCACGCCCATGTCCAGCCAGAAGCGCAGGATGTTTTTGACCTCCTCGCGGACGGCGGGGTTGGCCATGTTCAGGTCCGGCTGCTTTTTGGCGAAGACGTGCAGATAAAACTCGTCGAGCTTGGCGTCGTATTCCCAGGCGCCGCCCTCGAACACGCTGGACCAGTTGTTGGGCGGCAGCAGCTTGCTTCCGCGGCGGCGGCCCTTGCGCCAGTAGTAGTAATCGTGGTAGGGGCTCGTTTTGCTCTTGCGGCCCTCCACAAACCACTTGTGCTCATCGGAGGTGTGGTTGACAACCAGGTCCATGAACACCCGCATGCCCCGGGCATGCGCCCCGTCCAGCACCTGGCGGAAGACCTCCAGATTGCCGTAGTCCGGGTGGATGTCCATATAGTCCGAGATGTCGTAGCCATAGTCGGCGTTGGGTGAGGGGAAGAGCGGCGAAAACCAGATCGCGTCCACGTTCAGGGACTTGATGTAGTCGAGCTTTTCCAGCACGCCCCACAGGTCGCCGATGCCGTCGCCGTTGCCGTCGCAGAAGCTGCGGGGCCAGATCTGATAGACCGACATCTGCTTGTACCATTCGCTTTTCGCCATAGGACCGCTCCCTTTCTTCTTCGGTATTTGCCCTATTTTACCACAGCGCGGCACGCTTGACAACCTCAGCCCCGTGGATATGGGAAAAGATTACAGCCGCGATCCATTCGGATCGCGGCTGTAGGGATTCTTTTATCCGTTTTCAGAACAGGCTGACCAGGAGGAGCAGAAAGCCTCCGAACGCGGCGATAACAAGCGCCGCGGGGAGAAACAGCGTGGTAAAGGCCGAGAAATGGATCGCAAAGCGGTCTCCCTTTTCCAGCTCATCCCCCGGAATGGGGGGCTCGCGGTTGGGATCGCGCCGCGCTTCCTTTTCATCCAGCCCCAGCCGCTCGCGCTCCCATTGGCGGGCGCGGTCCAGCTTGTGACGCAGAGACATGTTTGTTCCTCCTTATGCCCCTCAGGGCTGCTCGGGAATGACCACCGTCTTGCTGAGCTTGTGGTGGCAGGCGACGAAGTGGTTGGGCGAGACCTCTTCCCACTCCGGCACCACGTGGGTGCAGATATCCGTGCAGTACTTGCAGCGGGTGTGGAACTTGCAGCCCTTGGGCGGATTCACCGGGCTGGGGATATCGCCCTCCAGGACCACCAGGTCCTTCTTCTCCTCGGTGGTGGGGATCGAGTCAAGCAGCGCCTCGGTATAGGGGTGCATGGGGTGACGGAAGATCTCCTCCGAGTCGGCCAGCTCCACGATGTTGCCCAGGTACATGACGCCGATGCGGTCGGAGATGTACTTGACGACGGACAGGTCGTGGGTGATGAAGAGATAGGTCAGGTTCTGCTGCTCCTTGAGATCCTGCAGCAGGTTGAGGATCTGGGACTGGATGGACACGTCCAGCGCGGAGACAGCCTCGTCGCAGACCACGAACTTGGGCCGCACGGCCAGACTGCGCGCGATGCAGATACGCTGCCGCTGGCCGCCGGAGAACTGGTGCGGGAAGCGGTGGATGAAGTAGGCGGCCAGACCGCACTCGTTCATGACCTTGACGACCTCTTCCTGCAGACGCTCGTCGTTCTTCTTGAAATACTTGTGGGCGATCAGACCCTCGCTGATGATGTTGCCGATGGTCATACGGGGGTTGAGCGAGGAGTACGGATCCTGGAAGATGTACTGCATCTGGCTGCGGAGCAGACGGACCTCGGGGTAGGTCAGCCGCGCCAGGTCAACGCCGTTGTCGCGGAAGGCCTCGTGCTTCTGGAATTCCTCGTCCGCGGCGTATTTGGCCCGCAGGGCGTCCAGCTTGGCGTCGGTCTCGTTGATGGCGGCGCGGTCGGCCTCGATCTCCTTTTCGATCTCGGCCATCTTCTGCTCGTGACGGGCCAGCTTGTCCCTGGCGGAAGCGTAGTTCTTGTCCTCGGTCTTGAGCTTGGAGAGCTGGTATTTCTCCTCCTCCAGCTCCAGCCGGACGGGAACGCGCTTTTCCACATGGCTGTTCAGCTTCGAGCAGCGGGCGTAGCGCTCCTTGAGCAGGGGCAGCACTGGCTTCAGATCTTTCACGCAGATAAAGCCGCCCACCAGATTCGCGATGTTCAGATAGGCGTCGTTGGCCTGCTTCTTCGCGGCGGACAGGTTGTTGGCCAGATGCATGCGCTTCTGCTCGTCGGCCTCGTCATACTCCTTCTGGAGCGCGTCGCGTTTGCTCTCGAGCTGGTGCAGCTTGTTGATGTACTTTTCCAGATGGTCGTAGGTATCCTTGACGTAGTGGGGTGCCATCTCGTCGAGGGATGCGCCGTAGTACATCGTGCGGCCGTCGGTCTGGCGGTAGAGCTGCAGAACGGTGCGTCCGAAGGTGGACTTGCCGCAGCCGGACTCGCCGACCATGCCGAGGGTCTCGCCCTCGTAGATATCCAGGGAAATGCCGTCGTTGGCCTTGTTGAACAGGCCGTGGCCCACCGGGAAATACTGCTTGAGGTTCGAAATCTTCAGAAGGACTTTCTTATCCGCGGATTCTTGCATGACGGTCCTCCTTTCTGGCATAGAAGCATCTCACCTGCTGCGTGTCGCTGATCCGGATCATCTCCGGCTCCTCGTTCTTGCACTTTTCGGTGCAGTACTTGCAGCGCGGCGCGAACTTGCAGCCCTTGGGCAGCGCCAGCGGATGCGGCACCGCGCCGGGGATGGCGTCCAGACGCTCGTTGGCGGGGGTGGTCAGACGCGGGATGGAGGTCATCAGACCCTCCGTGTAGGGGTGCGAGTATTCGGAGCTGCTGAAAATCGTCTCGGCCGGGGCCATTTCGACCACCTGGCCGCAGTACATGACCGCCACGTCGTCCGCGATCTGACGGATAACGCCCAGGTCATGGGTGATGAACATGACGGAGGTGCCGTGCTCTTCCTTCAGATCGTTCATCAGCTTCAGGATCTGCGCCTGGATCGTCACGTCCAGAGCCGTGGTGGGCTCGTCCGCGATCAGCAGCTTGGGCTTGCAGGCCAGGGCCATGGCGATCATGACGCGCTGGCGCATACCGCCGGACAGCTGGTGGGGATACTGCTTGGCCACGATCTTCGGGTTCGGGATCTTGACGTCGGCCAGCATCTCCACGACCTTCTCGGCTGCTTCCTTCTTGCTGAGTCCCTGGTGGATCATAAAGGGCTCGGACACCTGCTTTTCCACGGTGAAGACCGGGTTGAGCGAGGTCATGGGCTCCTGGAAAATGACGGAGATGTCGTTACCGCGGACGGCGTACATCTCGGCGGGTGTGGCCTTGGTCAGGTCCTTGCCGTCGAAGAGGATCTCGCCGCTGTCGATATAGCCGTTGCCGTCCAGCAGCTGGAGGATGCTCATGGCCGAGACGCTCTTGCCGGAGCCGGATTCGCCCACGACGCCCAGCGTGCGGCCGGCATCCACGGAGTAGGACACGCCGTTGACCGCCTTCACGATACCCTTCTTGGTGCGGAAGAAAGTATGCAGATCTTTAACTTCAAGTAAAGCCATCTCTATTCCTCCTCCCCTTACTTATCGCGGTCGGACTTCGGGTCCATGACGTCGCGCAGCGTGTCGCCGACAATGTTGATGCAGATACAGGTGATCGCCAGGAAGATCGAGGTGAACACCCACTGCCACCAGAAGTTCTTGATGATCGTCAGGTTGTTCGCGCCGTTGAGCATATTGCCCCAGGTCGGGCGCGGGTAGGTCACGCCGAAGCCCAGGTAGCTCAGCGAGGACTCGGTCAGCATGCAGCCGGCGAAGTCCAGCGTCAGCGAGACCAGGATGATGGAAATGATATTCGGCAGGATGTGCTTGAACGCGATGACGCCTTCCTTGACGCCCATCGCCTTGGCCGCGGTGACGTACTCATTCTCGCGGGCCGCCAGCACCTGGCCGCGGACCATACGGGCCAGACCCGGCCAGGTCAGAACGCCCAGGATGACCATGAGAATGAAGATCTTCTTATTCTCACTGATATCCGACTGGGCCATGATGGCCGACAGGATCAGCGCGAAGGGCAGGAACGGGATGGCCGACACGATCTCGGTCAGACGCATCAGCAGCAGGTCGACCTTGCCGCCGAAGTAGCCGGACAGACAGCCGATGATGATGCCGATGATCGTGGAGATGATAACGGCCACAGCGCCGATGGTCATGGTCATCTTGCCGCCCTGGATGATGCGGTGGAAAATGTTGGCGCCGTAGGTATCGGTGCCAAACAGGTAACCCTTGAGGCCCCACTTGCCGACCAGCTCGCCGTTGTCATTGACCGCGTAGCTCTGGAACGCGCCGGCGTAGATGCGGCTGGCGCCGGATAGGTCCTTGGGCAGCTCGCACTGGTTGAGGATGTTGCCGCCCCAGGACAGGACGCGCCCCTCCGTGGTAAGGCCGGTGTAGTGGTAGGTGCCCGAGCAGATGGAGACAAAGCGCTCTCCCTCGTGCAGGGCGGGCATCGGAACGCTGTTGGAGGCAAAGTCGCCGGTGAAGAAGAGGGTGCCGTCGTCCAGCTCGCCGCAGACGTTGCTGCTGGTGGTGGACAGGGCCACGATCTTTCTGCCGTCGAGGAACTGCTTGGCGGGGATGGCCTTTTCGCCGATGTTGGCGCGGTACTGGTCATACAGGCCGCGCTTGCCGGTGTAGATGCTGTTGCCGTCGGTGATGCCGACGACAAAGTTCAATGCAAAGTCGATGTCCTGGATCTTCTCGAGGCTGGTGAAATTCTCGATATTCTGGTAGACGTTCTTGTTGCCCCAGAGGTAGAAGCTGCCGTCGTTCATCAGGATGGCGCTGCACTGGTAGCCACAGGTGACCTTCTTGATGTTGGCCACGTCGATGGTGCCGTTGAGAAGCTCATCCGGCTCCACCAGGATGTTGGGGTTCTCGCCCGGGTCGAAGTAGCCGAACTGGCCCAGCTTGCCGTAGCCCCAGCAGTAGACCTTGCCGTTTTCGTCGATGGCCACGGCGTGGTCGATACCGGCGGCCACGTACTCGATCTTGGCGTCCCGGATCTCCTGGGGGATGTCCTTCATGTCAAGACCCGTGGTGCCCAGCTGGGTGGCGCCCCAGACGTACACGTCGCCCGCGTTGGACAGACCCACGGTAAAGCTGCCGAAGCTGTCGATCATCTTGATGTCGTTCTTCAGCTTGGCCGGAACCGAAAGCATGCTCATCGTTGGGGGTACGTTCTTCTGCGTGACCTCGGTATAGGAGTCGTAATACTTGGGCATGAACAGCGGGCCGATAAAGGTCAGCAGGAACATGGCGATGACGACGCAGATGGCGATGACCGCGATGCGCCGCTCGAAGAAGCTGCGGACGATCTGCTTGATGGGGGTGACGATCTCCTCGTAATCCTGGGTCGGATCGTGCTCGATCTCCTGGGCCATGGTGTTGCTGCCGCCGAAGAACGCGCGCTTGAACCAGGCGCCGAGGGTCGCAAAGAAGCCTTTCTTCTTGTTCATCTCAGCCACCTCCTTATGCGCTGACGCGGACTCTCGGGTCAACAAGACCGTAGACAAGGTCTATGATCAGGTTGCCGATCAGCGATACGAAAACGTAGAACATCTGCAGCAGGACGATAACGTCCGAGTCGGCGGTGCGCAGCGACTGGATCATCAGCTTGCCCATACCGTTGATGCCGAAGATATTCTCAAACATCAGCGAGCCGCCGAAGATACCCAGGAACCAGCCCACCACCAGCGTGACGATGGGGATCAGGGCGTTGCGCCAGGCGTGGGAATAGACCACGACCTTCTCCTTGACGCCCTTGGCCCGGGCGGTACGGATGCAGTCCATGCTCAGCGCGTCGATCATGGAGGCGCGGACGTAACGGGTCATGCCGCCCAGAGAGCAGAAGGTCATCGTGATGAGCGGCAGGGCCATGTACTTCATTCTGTCCTTGAACCAGATCCAGGTCCAGGGCGTGTAGTTGGTGCCGGGCGTCTTCATGCCGCTGGGCGGGAACCAGCCCAGCTGCGAGCAGAAGATCCAGATGAACACGATGCAGATGACGAACGCGGGCAGACTGTAGCCCAGAAGCGTCAGCACCTGGACGGTCTGGTCCAGCTTGGTGCCCTTCTTGACAGCCAGCTTGATGCCCAGGGGGATCGTGATGCCCAGAGCCAGGATCGTGGCGAAGACGTTGATGAAGATCGTGTTCTTCATCGGCTCCTTGATGACGTTGAGCACCTCGTCCTTCAGCTCGTAGGAGTAACCGAAGTTGCCCTGGAGCAGGCCGCTGAATCTGCCGTAGTAGTTGGGGTACAGCCCGATCCAGCGCAGATAGCGTACGACCTGGTTTTTCGTGTCCGTGCCGTACTGCCGCTGATACTCCTCATACCGCTGTTGGAAAAAGGCCTCTTTTTCCGCCTCGCTCTTGCCCTTGAGCGCGGACTTCATGCTGTTCATGTCGTTGCGCGCGTCGGTGTAAGCGCGGTTGTTGGGGATCAGGTTATATATCAAGAACATGAGGATGGACAGGATCAGCAGCACCAGCAGCATGTATCCGATCCTCTTTAAGACGTATTTTCCCATTTTATCTCTCCCGTCTGCCGCAAAAGCGGCATTTGATGTGCGGGTTCCGGCCCCGCCGTCCGCCGGGAAGCGGAGGTGATGCCTTTTCGCGCCGGATCAAATCCGGGCAAAGCAGGGTGCCGGAGCGGCCGGTCGCTCCGTTTTTCCTTCCTGACCGTCAAAACCGGATTTGGAAGGAACTGGGTTATAGAGCCCACAAACACAGGATGGGCACAACGCCCACCCTGTGTTTGCGGTAGTCAGGGCTTATGCAGCCCTATTGTCATACAGTTTTTCTAAATCAGGCGAGCCAGTAAATATCGGCAGCGTCCTTGATGTAGTAGGCACTGTAGTCGTCGTACATGGACGGATCGATGGTCATATTGAAGCTGTAGTCATACGCGGCGGAGTTGAAGCCGGTCGCGAAGTTGAAGATGCAGTACATCGGGGTGCCGGAGTAGTAGCCGTACACCTGCTGCTGATACAGCTCGTCGAGCATCGGGGCGAAGTCGCCGATGGTCTTCTGAACGGTCATGCCGGCGGCAGCAACGTTGTCGTTCTGCTCGAAGCCGGGAACCAGCAGATCGGAGAACTCGTTGTTGACAGTGCCGTACCAGTTCAGAGCCAGAGGCATGTAGTAGTTGCCGTCGATCTCAACGGTCTTGTAAGCGCCGTCGATGGACTGGTAGTTCTTGTCGTTCTCGGTGGCGTACTCGCCCGGGATCATCTTGTAGCGGACACCCTCGGTGTACTCGCCGCCCTCGGCGTTGTAGATCCAGCCGCCCTCTTCGAGGACACGGATGGCGGAGTCAGCAGAGGTGTCGTACGCATCGAGGAGCATGCCCTGGGCAACAGCAGCCTTGTACATCCAGGAGCCGCTGTAGTACGGGCCGTCGACAACACCGCCGTAGCCGCCGGTGAAGTCCTTAGCAAAGGTGGCGCGGTCCATGCAGTAAGCAATGGCCTGGCGAACCTCGGTGAACTGGGCAGGGCCGAAGTCGGCACGGAAGCCGAGCTTGCCGTAGCCGGCGCGGCTGTAGTGCGTGTAGACGAAGCCGCCGTTGGAGTCGTCAGCAGCCTTGATGGCCTCGTTGGTGGCAGCGCCGCCGGTGATGCCGCTCAGGCAGTCAACGCCGCCCGCGAGCAGGTCGGCCAGCTGGGTCTCGGAGATGATCTTCTTGTAGATAACGGTCTCAATGCCGGGCTTGGTGCCTTCGTAGTTGCCCTTGAAGTTCGGGTTGGCCTTCAGAACAACGGACTTGTCGGAAGCATCCCAGGATTCGACCACGTAGGGGCCGGACCAGGGGTAGCTGTTGTCGTTGGCATAAGCGGACTCGGCAATGTGGGCAGCCAGCACGTAGCTGTCGCCGTTCTTCTCATAGAAGTTGCCGGTGAAGTAGACGCCCTCGCCGTCGTCGGCGATGTCAGCGTCGGCGCCAAGCCACAGATCCTTGTAAACAGGGCTGAAGCCGGCGTAAGCAAGCGCGTAGAAGTAGGGGTAGTAATCGGACTTGATGGTCACGGAGAAGGTGTAGTCGCCCAGCAGACGCAGACCGGTCATAACGGCGGAGCCGGAGCCCTCGGTGCCGTCGAAGGTCGCGAATTCGTCATAGCCGACATAGTTCATCAGAGCGCGGGCGTCACGGCCGGAACCCTCGGCAGCGACAGGAGTGGAGAACGCCATCGGGAAGTACAGGTAGTTCTTCGCGGTGATGGGGCTGCCATCGGAGAACACGAGGTCGTCATAGATCTCGATGGTGTAGGTGGCGGTGCCGTCTTCGTTCTCGGTGATCTCGAGGTTCTTCACGACGGTATCGTTGACAGTGTAGCCGCCTTCCTTGGTGGTGACGACGGTCTCGAGGCCGTTGACCAGGCCGGCGACGTCGTTATCGGCAGCACCGGGGTTGGAGGAGCCGAAGGTGGCATAGCGGAACTTACCGGACAGGTCGGTGGTGTTGCCCAGGATGAAGGAACCGTCTTCCTTCTCGCTGGTCCAGTCGATCAGAGCGGAAGCGGGGCTCCAGAACGGGTTGGTCTGATGCTCTTCAACGCCCTTGATGGCGGCGTTGTAGACGTCATAGTACTCGTTGGAGTAGAGGGGGATTTCGGGGAGCAGGTAGTTCCAGCGGGTGATGTAGTACTTCCACCAAGCGGCGTAGACATCGTCTTCGGTCTCGAAGTCGGTGCCTTCCGGATCGGTGTTGTACACCATCGCCATGGTCAGGAAGTCAAGGCCGAGCTCATAGCTCTCACCATTGACGTTGAGGTAGGCCAGACCGTTCTCATCCTCGGTGACGTCGGCAATGGAAGCTTCCTTGCCGAACTGGTCATAGAGGGAGGAATAGTCAACGCCATACTCTTTGCCAGCGACGAGCTGGGCACCGGTGGGAGCATAGACATAACCAGCCTCTTCTTCCACAACCGGTTCCTCGACGACGGGCTCGTCGTTCGCTGCAGGAGCTTCGGTAGCTGCCGGGGCGGCCTGCTGACCGCAGGCGGCGAGAGCAAGAACCATCACAACTGCAAGCAGGATTGCGAGAAATCTTTTCATTTCATTTCCTCCTATTTTATTAAATACATACGCAGATGGATAAAAGGGTATGTATTTTCGTTTACCTATTATAGCGGTTCGATTCTTCTTTGTCAATCCGCTTTGCCGCTTCTTATCGCTAAATCGACTAAAATAATGCTGGAAGTTTTGTAGTAAATATACAGTTTCTTTTGTATTCTCTTCCAAAATTATCCGATCGTCCGGGCATGGTCGGGAAAATCCTCAGAAAAAAGATTGACATTCCGCCTTTGAGTATGGTATTATTTTTTAGCTGAATGCGGATAGAGCCCTCTGCGGGTGTAGTTCAATGGTAGAACACCAGCCTTCCAAGCTGGATACGTGGGTTCGATTCCCATCACCCGCTCCATCGTCCCTTCGCGGAGGAAGGCTGAGCGGGAAGCAACGATATGCGCCAATAGCTCAGCAGGATAGAGCAACTGCCTTCTAAGCAGTAGGTCGGGGGTTCGAATCCCTCTTGGCGTGCCATCTGCGTCTTACTGGCGCAAAAACAGCATTCTGGGTGTTGACAAGATCGCGGTTTTTCCTTAAAATAGGATTTTGTCAGGAACATTTGGTGGGATTAGCTCAGTTGGTAGAGCACCGGATTGTGGTTCCGGGTGTCGTGGGTTCGAGCCCCATATCCCACCCCACCTGAAAGAGGCCGGCGGCCGCCGGTCTCTTTCTTTGAACTGACGCGCAGCATTGGGATGTAGTGTAATGGTAACACACCGGACTTTGACTCCGATATAGTGGGTTCGAGTCCCGCCATCCCAGCCACGTCAGAATAACGCAGCAAGGTCATCTGACCTTGCAAGCCGCGGTCAGATCGACCGTCTGCGTTATTCTTCCTTTTCCAAATCAAACCCACTCCGTTGGGCTTTGATTTGGGGAAAGAAGCTTTTTCTGTTTTGTACTTTCCAACGCCAAAGCCCAGCGCAAGCGGGTTTGGCGTTGAGAGGAAAAACAATTGCATCGGTCAATGTGACAGCGCTTTGCGCTTTCACATGACCTAATGAAATTGTTTTGACGACGCCCCAGTAGCTCAGTAGGCAGAGCACCTGCCTTTTAAGCAGGGTGTCCGGGGTTCGAATCCCCGCTGGAGCACCAAAAAAAGAGCAGCCTTTTGGCTGCTCTTTTTTTGGTCAGCGGGGATTCGAATCATGTCCGAAACTGCCAGCGGAAGTTTCGTTGACCAGTTCAAAAACT
>ONSQ01000020.1 GCA_900320465.1 uncultured Eubacteriales bacterium | reverse complement strand
CATCCGCGAGGACGGCACCTGCACGATCTATGCCCCGTCCTTTATGCCCTACAATCTCTATCTGGAGACGGCGAATGATCTGGACACGCGGCTCAACAATCTGAACAATTTCTACTACTGGTGTTCCTCCCGCGTCCTGACCCTGGATCGCCGATTTGCCAAGGAGATTCTGAGCAGCATTGGAGCCAAGCAGGCCGTGACGGATCGCGACCGCGCCGCTATTGCAATTTCTTATCACGGACTGAGCCTGACTGACGTGTACTGGATCAAGTTCAATCGGGAGAATGCCAGCTTCGCCGACCTCAGCCTCTTCCGGCATTCCCTGTCCGGGGCCTTCGCCGACGTCAGTCTGAACGGCCGGTCTCTTACCGTTCAGAATGCGGAGCTGCTGAAGCCCAACGACGCAGCCGGGGACATCGGGACCCAGGGCGTTGCACCGAAGGCGTGGGTTCGGGAGAATGGGACCTTCTATCTCCTGAAGAACGGCGATGAACGCGACGTAAAGGCCGAGCTGCTGGCCTCGAAGATCGCCCGTTGCTTCCGGGCCGAGAGCGTGGCCTATGAGCCGTCCACCTTTGAGGACAAGCCGGTTTCCCTGAGCCGCATCATCACGTCCGAGGACAAGAGCCTTGTCTCCATGGAGGCGGTGGACGTGTACTGTGTCAATCATGAACTGGACCGGGACGCCTTCGTGATGAAGAAGGACGCCTACGCCTATCACATGATGAACCTGATCGACTACCTGGTAGGCAACACCGACCGGCATTGGGGCAACTGGGGCTTCCTGGTCAGCAACGATACGAACAGGCTGGAAAAGCTCTACCCCCTGATGGACTTCAACAAGTCCTTCCTGGCCTATGATTCGATCGACGGCGCCCGCTGCCAGACATGCTGCCAGAATCTCTCCCAGCGAGAGGCGGCCATCGAAGCCGTCCGCTCTGTGGGCCTAAACAAGATCGCAGAGATCAAGCCGGAATGGTTTGAAGATCAGGACACGCGGGATATGTTCTTCCAGCGGCTTGACACAGTAAAGAATGCCAGTTCGGCAGGGGCCCTATAATGACAGGCACCTGGGAAACCGCTGATCGCGGCTCCCAGGTGCCTTTGCTTGGTATGGAATTAACGAATCCTTCTCCCGCTGCCATCAAAGAAACCTCTTTTGTCTGCCAACGGGCAAAAGAGGCTTTTGGTTGTTTCATAAGCTTAGATATGATATAATTATCTTAATTCATTTGAAGTATTTGAGGATAACCATGGACTATCAGCCAATCAGTGTTTCCCAGATTAACTCGTTGTGGGAACTGCAAAAACTATATAAAAGGGAAATCGGAGAAGATGAGCCAGACAGTGCAGGGAAAGACCGACTGGCAGAGGCGATCAAAACAGGCCTTATTCAGTTCTTTGGGGCGTTTGATCATAAAGCTTTGATTGGATGCTGTTCAATCACAGTTGGCTTTTCAACATTCAATTACCGGCCCAGCGGTGTGTTCGAGGACTTCTATATTCGTCCGGAGTATCGCCACAGAGGTATAGCTCGTCAACTGGTACAGTTTGCCCGTCAGGAAAGCGGCGTCTTCTCGTTAACGGTCGGCTGTGCAGACTGTGACCGGAAAATGTATGAATCGCTTGGTTTCTCAATACCACTCGGCAGCTTGCTCGCGTTCGATTGAACGATGAAAGAAAGAATCGATTGATCACAGCATTTCGACAAATCGCGGTTTACGGAGGAAGCAAGATTGAAACTGGAAAAATATGATGAAACGGATGAAGCTCTGTATTCTCGTTTGGTTTTCAATGAAGAAACGATGAAAATGAATCTCGGCAGGGTGTTTACCGAAGAGGAAGCGAGGATGTTTTTCCGGGCGGTTCTGGAGTTGAACGCCGCAGAATCCTCTTTGGGTTATTACAAGGTGCTTATCTCTCGTGAAGGAAAGATTGCTTACATCGGAATGGGAGCGATCAGTCATAACGAAGAATACGATGCTTTGGAGATTGAGTATATGCTGCTGCCGGAATATTGGAATCAAGGATATGGCACGGAGTTGGCTGAAATATTGATAAAAATGGCAAGCGATGCTCATATAGCTTCCGGTATTATTGCAATAACCGACCCGGCAAATAGTTATTCCCAAAGAATACTCGCCAAGAACGGATTTGAGTTTGTTAAAAGGTACTTGAACAGCGACGGCGAGCTTGCGGATTTGTATCGCAGAGAGGTATAAAGCTGACGGATTCAAGTTTGCCGCGCCGTCCGTCGTTGTCTTTTACGCGGCCTTTCTATGCCTTGGTGTCCTTTTACGCGGCCTTTCACAAAAAAAGATGATCTGCCCCATCGGGCAGATCATCTTTTTCATTCTTATCGGCACTGTCCGCCGGATGCGCCGGTCCGTGTCTGAAAACGGACTTCGCAGCGGCATGCCGCAGACAGGTCTCTTTTTTATTGACTGACGCAGGGCGTTCCCTTTGTTCGGAACGCTTCGACGCTGCGTGTTATGTCCTTCTCAGTTCGTTTCCTCGCCGAGCGTCTGGCGGTACATCTCCATCATATCGGCACTCATCAGGCCGGAATTGTTGGACGCGGCGTAGAGGATGAGACTCTCCTGCAGCATGCTGCGCAGGGACTGAGAAAAGGTCTTTTTGGTGTTTTTCATACTGGGTACAGATTCCTTTCTTGACAGCGCCGGAGCACGGCTTTCGTTTTGCATCCTGTGATCGGCGTGAGATAATAAATGGATCGACGCTTGGATTATCGATTCGCTCTTACCCCCTCTGTCGAGCCCGTATTATAGCTTTTTCATAAAAATAGTCAAGTGAAATTGTGCACAATTGCTAACCGTCGCTGTCATTTTTTCTTCCCGTCCGCGTCCGATCAGGGAAGAGCGCGCTTTCTCCTCCTGGCTGTGGAAAAGACGGGATCCCGCGGATTTCATCGAAAAAAGCCCGATTTGTGCAATTCATGCTGCATTTCCCACTCGAACAGTGCCCCGGCCGCTCCTTGCCGCGGCAATCGACTTTTCTTCTCGCCTCCGCTCTTTTCTTATGGTCCAAGGTATGGTATGATAGTCTATAGTTAATTCGTATTGCTGGAGGAATTCGCCATGAGAAACTCTCTGCGCGTCCGCGTACTATGTCTCGTCCTGTTCCTCTCCGTCCTCTGCCTTTGCGCCGGCTGCGCCCGGAAGGAAGCCCCGCGAAGCACCCGGGAGATCGTCGAGGAAATGGTCGTCGATTACGGCAGCTACGGCGCGGAAGCCGATGGCCGCGTCGCTGAGCTGCTGGGGGAGCTGCGCGCCGTGGACGCGGACGCCGCGGACCGCTGGGAGCGCATCATGCCGCTGTGGAAAGAGGCGAACACGGACCTTTCTCTCAACTACGATGTGCTGCCGGACGGTCTGCCGGACACCGATGAGCTGTGTATCGTCGTCCTGGGCTTCCAGCTCAATCCGGACGGAAGCATGCGCGACGAGCTGATCCAGCGTCTGACGGTTGCGAAGCGCTGCGCGGAAAAATATCCCAACGCGCTGATCGTCTGCACCGGCGGCGGGACCGCCGCCGAGGACAAGACCGCCACCGAGGCGGGCCGCATGGCGGAATGGCTGCTTGCCGACGGCATCGCGCCCCACCGTGTGATCGTGGAGGACAAGTCCCTCACCACGGCGCAGAACGCCATCTACACCTTTGACATTCTCGCCGCGCGCTATCCCCAGGTCAGACAGCTGGCCATCGTGTCCAGCGACTATCACATCGCCACCGGCGCGCTGCTGTTTGGGGCCGAGGCGATCCTGCGCGCCGAACGGGCCGACGCCCAGACCGTCAGCGTAAGCTCCAACGCCGCCTGGCACGCGCCCTCCGGCAGTCTGTCCGCCATGTTTCAGGCCGGCGCTCTGATCGAGCTGTCCGGCGACGTGGACACAGCCTTTGAGATCTACTACGACACCTACGACATCCACGAGCTGCCGCCGCTGCACTGACCTGCCGGTCGGCAGGCCCCGATTTTCTTTTCCCTAAGGTGAGCAAACATGCACGACATCTGGAATCCCTGGCACGGCTGCAAAAAGTGCAGTGAAGGCTGCCAGAACTGCTATATGTACTATCTGGACGGCCTGCGGGGCCAGAGCGGCGCGGACATCTACCGCACCAAGGCGGGCTTTCGCTATCCGCTGTCCAGGGACCGCAGCGGCCGCTACAAGGTGCAGAGCGGCGAGATGCTCCGCGTGTGCATGACCAGCGACTTTTTCCTGGCCGAGGCCGACCCCTGGCGGGACGAGGCCTGGGAGATCATGCGCCAGCGGCCGGACGTGAAGTTTTTTCTTCTGACCAAGCGGCCCGAACGGGTGGCGGCGCATCTGCCCGCCGACTGGGGCGAGGGCTGGGAGAACATCATGTTCAACGTCACCTGCGAAAACCAGCGGCGGGCGGATGAGCGCATCCCCCTGCTGCTGTCGCTGCCCTTCCGGCACAAGGGCATCATGTGCGCGCCATTCATCGGGCCGGTTTCGATCCGGGACTATCTGGCCGCCGGGCAGATCGAACAGGTGCTCTGCGACGGCGAGAACTACGGCGGCGCACGGCCCTGCCATTATGAGTGGGTCAAGGCCCTGCGGGACGAGTGCGCGGCCTTTGACGTGACCTTCACCTTCTGCGGCACGGGCCGCCGCTTTGTCAAGGACGGCAGGACCTACCGGGTGGAGGGCAACGGCCTGCAGAGCCTCCAGGCCTTCAAATCGGGGCTCAGCTACCGGGGCAAGCCCATCGACTTCAAGCTGACGGACACCTGGGGGCTGCCGATCCCGGAATCGGAGCTCTACCGGCCCTGGTTCGGCCCCCGCTGCCGGAGCTGCGGCATGCAGCAGACCTGCAACGGCTGCAGCCGCTGCGGGAAGTGCGGAGAAGTATTTTCTGACAATACTGAAGAATAAGGAGATTATACATGAGCAAAAAGGTTCTGATCCTGTCCACAAGTCCCCGCCGCAACAGCAATTCCGAGGCGCTGGCCGCCTCCTTTGCCGCCGGTGCCGCGGAGGCCGGCCACGCGGTGGAAACGATCTGTCTGCGCGACAAAGAGCTGCGCTTCTGCCGGGGCTGCTTTGCCTGCCAGAAGACGGGCAAATGCGTGATCCGCGACGACATGCAACAGATTGTCCCCAAGATGGAGGCCGCGGACGTGCTGGTGTTCGCCACGCCCATCTACTACTATGAAATGAGCGGCCAGATGAAGACGCTGCTGGACCGTGGCAACCCGCTGTTTGTGGCGGACTATGCCTTCCGCGACGTGTATTTCCTCGCCTCCGCGGCGGAGGATGAGCCCGGCGTCCCCGCCCGCGCCGTCAGCGGGCTGGAGGGCTGGATCGAGTGCTTTCCCAAGGCGCGGCTGGCCGGGACGGTCTTCGGCGGAGGCGTGACCGAGAGCGGCGAAATGAAAGACCACCCGGAGAAGCTCCGGGCGGCCTATGAGCTGGGTAAGGCCCTGTGAGCGCCCGCAGGACAGCGTCGGTGCTCCTGGGGCTGTGGCTTGCCCTGCTGCTGGGCGGCTGCGGCGCGCAGGATGCCGCTGCGACGCCGACGGAGCCTCCGCAGGCTGCCGCGGCCTCGCGTGCCCCGGCGGAGCCGGCGCCGGACCCGACCCCGGCTATGGAGATCGCGGAAGCGGAAGCACAGGAAGAAGAGAGCGAAGAGGAGGAGAACGCCATGCTCTGTCTGAAGATCGCAGACACCCGGGTTTCCGTCGACTGGGAGGACAACGCCTCCGTCGCGGCCCTGTCCGAGCTGTGCCGGGAGGCGCCGCTGAGCCTGTCGCTGTCCGGCTACGGCGGCTTTGAGCAGGTGGGGCCAATCGGAACGAGTCTGCCCCGCGCGGATGAGCAGACCGTGACCGAGGCGGGCGACATCGTGCTGTATGCGGGCAGTCAGATCGTGGTGTTTTACGGCTCCAATTCCTGGGCCTACACCCGTCTGGGCCACATCACCGATCAAAGCGCGGCGGACCTGGCCCGGCTGCTGGGCCGCGGCGACGTGACGATCACGCTGTGGCAGGAGGGCTGAGCATGGGCAGAGATCTTTGCATCGACGTGGAGGGCGGCGTGGTCAACATTCGCGTGGGCGCCATCATCCTGCGGGACGGCAAATTTCTGATGGTCGGAACGCCCGGCACCGACTACCTCTACTCCGTGGGCGGGCGCATCCAGTTTGGCGAGACCGCCCGCCAGGCGCTTGTGCGCGAGGTGCGGGAGGAGACCGGGCGGGAGCTGGAAATCGACCGTCTGGGCTTTATCACCGAGGACTTTTTTATCGGCGACCTGGGCCGCACCAGGGGCAAGCTGATCTATGAGCTGGGCTACTACTTCTACATGAAGACGCCGCCGGATTTCGAACCCGTCTGTGACAGCTTTGCCGAGGGCGGCAGCCGGGAATCCCTTGTGTGGGTCGATCCCGCCGAGGGGCGCAAGCTCTACCCCGCCTTTTTCAACGACGAGCTTCGGCATCCCTCGGACGTCGTGAAGCACTATGTGACCGATCAGAGAACCGAACAGTAAACCGACAGGGCCGCTGCGTTTTTCGCAGCGGCCCTGTCGGCATAAAGCGGTTTATCCTGTTTTATACTAACCCTTAATAGAAATCTGACAGTCCTTCTGGCAAAAAACGTGCCACACTTCGTTGAAGTCCTTGACCATATATGTCCATTATGCTCTGCGGACTTCGCCTCGTTTGGCGCATTTTTTGCTCAGAATTCCAAGTCCGCTTTCTATCAAGGCTTAGTATTATTTGCGTTTTTTCTTCCGGGCGGGCTTTCTGCCCCCGCGGATCAGCACGTACCCCAGCACGCAGAGGGTGACGGCGCTGGCCGCCGCCACGGCGATCCACACGCCCACGTTGTTGCTGTCGCCGGTGGCGACGCCGCGGCGCGAGGTCTCGGTCACCGAGAAAATGGCCAGGGCCTTGCCGTCCTGGTAGGCCACGCCGATGATGTGCTTGCCCGCCGACAGGCTCTTGAGATAGTCGGGCTTGATACGCACGATCGTGCTGCCGGACTCAACGGTGTAATAGCGACTGTCCACGCTGCGCCCGTCCACGGTCAGATCGCTGAACTTCTCCAGCGCCCCGTTGGCCTTGAAGCGCAGGCTGTCCGACGAGCTCTTGTTCCAGATGCTGTTGGCGCCCTCGGTGATCAGGTAATTGGGCAGGTCGAAGGAGGAGATGATCGTGCCGCTGTAGATCCCCTTGAGGGTGAAGGTGGCGGTGCCGGTGCGGGAGGGGATGTCATAGCGGAAGCTGACGTCGTAATCGGTGCCGCGCGCCAGGGTAGTCTCGCCGTGGCGCAGGGCGACAGCTGGCGCGATGCCCACATCCTCCGGCTGGCAGCGGACCACGATGCTCTTGACGGCGCCGGCGGGGATGGGGGTGATGGTGAAGCTCTTCACCGCGCTGCCCTCATAGTTGCCCAGGCCCTCCACCGTAACGCTGCCGGTACCGATATCCACGTTATTTTCAAACTCGCCCACGCTGTAGTCCACCCCTGCGGCCATGGCGCGGCCGCCGTGGCGCAGCGACACCGCCGGCGTCACCGGCGAACCGGTGTAGGGCGTGGAGGCGGGGCTGAGCGTGATCATATCCGCGCTCAGAGGCTTGCGTGCAAGGCTGACCGTCTCGCTCTCGCTGTCCTGGGTCTGGGTCTCGCCATCGGCGTCGGTCCAGGTGAAGCGGATACAGTAGCTGTCAGAGACGTTGGGGATCTCGCTGAGCGTGACCAGGCTGAAGCTGCCCTCCACACTCTCGCCCTCCAGCCGGGCCGAGCCGCCCTCCAGTGTCAGAAGCTCGCCCCAGGTGATGCCGTAGACCGGGTTTTCGGCCTGACTGACCGTGGGCCAGGTGATCTCCAGCGCGGAGGCTGTAAAGCGGACGTTCAGCGAAGCGCTGATCTGCGGAGCGGAGGCTGCGGCGGCCGTGATCATCAGATCGCTGTCCTCGACGCAGCTCTCGCTGACGGTCAGCACGTTCCGATCCAGCGAGACGCCCGCGGGCGTCTGTGTCGCGGACCAGACGCTGTCCGCCTCCAGCCTCTCGCCGTACTGGTCGGTAAAGGCTGCGCTGTAAGCGGCCGTGGTGGTTTGGCCCTCGACGGGGATGCTCAGCGTGTCGCTCTCGCCCAGAGGACGCTCGCCGCGCAGGATCTCCACGCTGCAGGGCCGGCGCTCCTCCAGATGCAGTGTAAAGTCAGCGGAGGCGGTGAGCTCGGTGCCCTCTGCCGCGGCGGTGAGCGTAAGGCTCAGCCCCTCGTCCCCCACCGCGCTCTTGGCGGCGTTGGACACGCTGACGCGGCCGTCTGCCGAGACGGAAACCCCCTCCACCTCCTCTGTCAGCGTCCAGCTGACAGGCAGGTTCACCGCGTCTCCGGCGCCGTCCAGCACGACGGCGCGGAAGGGCTCGCTGACAAGCGCGGCCTCATTGTCCGCGGGAACAGGATAGTCCGTCACGGCCGGGGGCGTGAGCAGAAGAGAGGCCGGGGCGGCCTCGGCAAAGCTGGCTTCCACCAGCACGTCCTCGGTGACGCTGGCGATGGTATAGCTGCCCTCGCTGCCGGAAACGGCCACGCCGTTAATCAGCAGGGAGGCCAGCTTATAGCCCTCGTTGGGCTGATAGCTGACCACGGCGCTGCCGCCGCGGCCCACCGCCGCGGGGGAGACGCTGACGCTGCCGTTGCCGTCAGAGGCGGCGGACAGGCTGAAACGGCCGAAGCGGACGCGGGGCGCGCTGCTGCCGTCGGGTGTGCAGAGAGTGAAGCAGTGTTCGGAGTAATAGGGCGCATAAGCGCTCACGTCCTCCACGCCCTCGCGCTCCAGCACGGCCTCATAGCTGCCGTCAGGAAGAGGCATGCCGATGCGGTAGACGTTGTAGGCCAGCTTTTCCACGGTGGTGGTGCGATAAATCACGGCCGGCGGCGTGACGCTCTCTTCCGGCGTGCTCTGCTCTACCGTTTCCTCCCCGCCCTCGGCGGTCTCGCCGCTCTCGGCGGCTTCTCCGCTCTCGGCGCCGCTCTCTTCGATCTGTGGCGTTTCGGGGATGGGGGCCGGTTCCTCCACCGTGATCTCCTCGGTGACGATCGTGGCCTCCAGACCGAACACACCGCCCTCGCCGGGCAGCGTGACCAGATCGATCAGCGCGCCGTCCGCGGTCATCACGTTCTGGACGGGGGCGGAGCTGTCAAAGGCGCGCACGTCCGGCGAGGCCGTGTCGAAGCGGATCACGTCGCCGCTCAGCGAGGTGCCGCGCACACAAACGGCGCTGCCGCCGTAGGTGGCGGCGGTCACGCGGACCTGGGGCTCAAAGCGCAGAAAGTCCGGCGTGCCGTTGGACTCGATCAGGATGGCGGCGTCGGAAAGATTGCTGATCTCCAGCGCGCCGTCGCCGCAAAAGCTCAGACTCCCGCCAGCTCCCAGGGAGCTGGAGCGGATGCCGGCCAGGGCGCTCGCGCCCACAAGCCGGATCTGAAAGTCGTCGCCCATGCCCTCGGCGAGCAGCGTGCAGCCCTCGCCGCGAAAATCCGTCAGCGTAAGGGTATTGCTCTCATAGTCGTAGGCGACGCCCTCGGGCAGGCGATAATGCTCGTCCACGTCCGGCGAGGGGTTGAGGATCATGGCCTCCACGGCGCCGTCGGCCGAGTAGACAGTTTTCTCCATGCTGCCGGTCAGCCGCAGTGAGGCAAAGGCCGCGTCGGGCCCGCTCTGGGCAAAAACGGCAGGGCCGAGCAGCGCTGAGAGCAGCAGCGCGCACAACCCTATGCAAAAAGCTTTTTTCAGCTTCACGATACTTCCTCCAAGACTCCCGCCGGGTCGCTGAGCGAAGGGGATCGGCGGGCTGCATGACCGCGAAAAACGCGACATACTCCTATCGTGACAGTGTAGCATCAAAAGTCCGGCTTTGCAATACATTTTGCCCTTTGGGCCCCGGATTTAAGAAAGATTAATACTATATTTTGTGTTTTGTCACTTTTTTGAAATCGCTCTGTCAACATTAATAGGTCCCCTGGCGCGCCGGCTCTCCTCCGCATTTTTCTTTCGAGGCGCCCGGCCGGGCAAGCACTTGCCGGCAGGCAAAAGAACACCCGCGCAGGGCCGTCCGGCCCTGCGCGGGTTGCTTATGGTGTCTATCGTGTCAAGCTCCTCCGATCAGCCGGGGATCTTCATGCTGATGTTGCTGAAGGCGGCGTCGCTGCTCTCGGCAAACAGGCCGATGTGCAGGCCGTTCACCGAGTGGGTGATGCGGCTGCTCAGCGCCTTGACGTCGTCCACATAGAGCACGACGATCTCGTTCTCGCAGACCAGCTTCACGTGGTGGGTGTCGCTGCGTGAGAAGTCGAAGCGGGTGTAGGCCGCGCTGTCGTAGCGGCGGATCTCGTCTATCTCATAGCCCTCGTAGTGCAGCTCTCCGCGCCGCGCGTCCAGGCACAGCGCCGTCCAGCTGTCGTCGTGGTCGCCGCCGCCGAAGGCGAAGCCCGCGCAGCCCTCTTCATCCAATGTCACGTCGCATTCCAGCGTCATGGTGGCGGGACGGGTGCCCAGATCCGCCAGCGCGTAGTCGTCCTCCTCGGCGCTGAGCGTGACGTTGTTGCCGTTCACCTCCACGCCGTCACTCAGCGGCACGGCGGGGACGATCTTGTCCATGGTGAAATAGCGCTCGAAGGTCTCGGGCGCCTTGACGCCCAGCGTCTTGTCCTCGCGCTGGACCAGCTGGTGGTTCATGACGCTGCCGGCCCACTGGTAGATGCCGGAGTCGCCGCTGACGCCCGCGCGTCCCAGCCAGCCGCAGAGGTACAGCTTACCGTCCAGCTCGGCGGTCTTGGCCGCGTAGAACACGAAGCCGTTGCCCTCCATGGTGCCCTTG
The DNA here is from genome assembly GCA_900320465.1 of uncultured Eubacteriales bacterium. Taxonomy (GTDB): domain Bacteria; phylum Bacillota; class Clostridia; order Oscillospirales; family Oscillospiraceae; genus Limivicinus. Next base: position 16,055 of record ONSQ01000020.1, on the reverse strand, counting down.
CCGTCCAGGATATTGTCCTTGGGGGCCACGAAGGGGCCGCCCATCGAGTCGCCCATGGCGTAGTAGGTCACGCAGTCCCAGCTGTAGGTCAGGTACCAGGTGTCGCCGATGCAGAACAGATCCGGGCACTCGCACATGAACTGCTGCATGGGGGCGAAGATGGGTCCGTAGAAGTCCCAGTTCTTCAGGTCGGTGGAGGTGTACTTGACCACCACGCCGCCCAGAAGCTCGTCGTGGGCGGCGATCAGCAGCCAGTAGCACTGATCGGCGTCGACCCAGAAGACCTCGGGATCGCGGAAGTCGTCCTTGGAGTAGCCCTCGGGGGCGTAGAACAGCGGCTCGCCGTCCTTGACCCAGCTGACGCGGTCGGTGCTGGAGGCGTGCATGACGCACTCTTTGCCCTTGCCGCCGTTGCCGGTGTCATTGTGGCCGGTGTAGAACAGGTGGTACAGTCCCTCCCTGTCCTTCATCACGCAGCCGGTGCCCAGCGCGGGGTCGGGGTCGGACATCTGTCCGTAATTCAGCACCATCCCGTGATCCTCATAGCCGCACAGGTCATGGGTGCTGTACTCGTAAATGGGGTGGTAGCCCTGGCCGTTGGTGTCCGTGTCGAACAGATAGTACAGCTCCAGCTGTCCGTCGTCGGTCACGTAGGGCATCACGTCGCCCACATAGCCGCCCTCCGGGGCCGGATACAGGTTGTATGCCACCGGCTCATAGGGCTCGTCGGGGAGGCGTTCGTAAGCATTTTCCTGCTGCTCGATCTCCTCCGCCGCGCTCTCGGCGGGGGCCGCCGCGTTGCCGCAGGCGGTCAGGAGCAGAGCCAGCATCAGAAGGAGCACGAGAAGTGACTTGCGATAGCGCATGGTACACACACCTTTCCTGTAAATATGGGCCTCAGAAGGAATAGATCGTATCCGAAACCAGCTCGATGCCGCCGGCCTTCTCCACCGAGACGTTGCTCACCACAAGGGTGTTGGGAGCCTGGCAGTTGCCCAGCGAGAGCTGCAGCACCAACTGCGTGTCCTGCTTGGCGTAGGTCACGTACTCCACATAGCGGCCCTGGGGGGTGGAGATCAGACCGTACATGGCGCCCAGACCCTTTTCCTCTGCGCCGTTGTTGAAGCAGACCTCAAAGGGCGTGGGGATGACGGACTTGACTTCCATGCTGATGCGGTACTTTGTGCCGGCGCGCAGCGTTGCGCCGGTGTTGATAAAGAGCTTGCTCTTCCAGGCCTCGCGTCCGTCGGCGGGCGTCTTCTCGATGCGCACGGAGGCGCGGCTGGGGCTCTTCTCCAGCGTCGAGACGTATCCGCGCTGGTTGTCGAGCACGGTGGTTTCCCTGGTCTCGGGGGTCTGGCTGTACTGGAAGGTGACCTCCTCGATCTTCAGGTTGCTGACGGTGACGTCGTTGCCCGCGGTGCTGTTGGTCTTGCCCAGACGCAGCTGGAGCGTCAGCTCGCCCTTGCTGTCGCCGGGCATGATGGTGTAGGTGAAGCTGCGCTTCTGGACGTTCAGCCGCTGGCCGGTCAGCGAGCCGTAGGCGGCCTCGCTGTTGCCGTCGTAGAACACCTCAAACACGTCCTGCTCCGCCGCGGAGGCCAGGTCGAAGCTGACCCGGTAGCCCTTGTTCTTCTCGGGGGTGAAGCCGGTGCGGATGAAGAGCTTCACGTTCCACGGGTTGCGCTCGGCGGGGGCCTGCTGGATGACCAGGGTGGCGTCCGTGTCGCCCTGGGTGAAGCTGGTGATGTACCCGGGGTCTGCGGAACGGCTGACGTAGCCCACGCTGTCATAGCGGAAGTCGGCGATGGTGCTGACGGTCTTGGTGATCTTGGCCTCCTCCACCTTGATGTTGCTGACGGTGAAGCTGTTGGCGGCCGGGGCGTTGCCCAGGTTGAACTGCAGCGTCAGCGTGGCGTCGGCCTCGGGCTTGGTCTCAAAGACCACGGTCTGGGTCGAGCCGTTGGCGTTCAGACCGTACTTGGCGCCAACGGCCTTTTCGGCCGCGCCGTCGTTGTAGCAGATTTCAAAGGGCAGATCCGAGGCGGCGCGCACGTCCGCGCTGATGCGGTAGGTCTTGCCGGCCTCCAGGGCCGCGCCGGTCTCGGCGAAGAGCTTGATCTTCCAGGCCTCGCGTCCCTCGCCCGGGACGGACGTGATGGCCATGGTGGCGCTGGAGCCGGAGCTGCTCAGACTGGTGGTATAGCTCTCGTGGTTCCAGGAGTGGATCGGCGCCCAGGAGACCAGCGAGGTGTTGATCAGGTTGTCGCCCACGCTCTCGCCCAGCTCTTCCACCTTAATGTCGCGCACGGTGACCGTGGTGCCCGCCGGGGCGCAGCCCACGGAGAACTGCAGCACCAGGTTCGCCTCGCTGTTGACCGAGGCGGTGTAGACCACCGTCTCGCCGCCGGCGGAGGCGTTCAGCCCATAGCGGGCGCCCACGCCCTTCTCCGTGCCGCCGTCGTTGTAGCAGATCTCATAGGGGAAGCTGTTTGTTGCGCTGACGTTGGCGCTGATGCGGTAGCTCCTGCCGGGCTGCAGCGTGACGCCGGTGTTGGCAAAGAGCTTGGTCTTCCACACCGAGCCCGTGTCGTTGGAGGCGCTGAAGCTCACATTGGCGCTGCTGCCGTCGCCGCCGGCCGCGGCGCTCACGTCCTCATGGGTCCAGAAGCTGAAGGAATTCAGATTCACGGTGGGCGTCGCGGGTTCGGTGTCCTCCGTGCCGTCCGACCATTTTTCCAGCTTGACGCTGTTCACGGTAAAGGTGTTGCCGGCCGGGCTGAGACCCAGCATGAACTGCAGCACCAGGTTCTGCGTGGCGGCGTCGTCGGCGAGCGTGAATTCACTGACAAGATCCTTGGTCTCGTTTGCGCCGATGCTCTGCTCGTACAGGGCCCCATAGCCCTTTTCCGTCGCGCCGTTGTTCAGATCCAGCTCAAAGCTCATGGCCTTGACAGACGTGACGTTGGCGGTCAGCCGATATTTCTGCCCCGCTTCGGGGACGGTGTTGGTGTTCACCCACAGCTTGGAGCTCCACATGCCGATGTTCAGCGTGGGCACCTGGGTGATGGTGAGCGTGGTGCCGCTCAGTGACTGGACGTAGCCGTCGTCGCCGTGCTCGGTGACGCCCGTGATGCTCAGCTCCACGTTTTCAACGGCCTCGGGGACGGTCTCGGTGATCTGATGCTCTTCCTCCCACTTCTCCAGCGTCACGCTGTTGACGGTGATGGTGTTGTCCGCGGGGCTGTTGCCCAGCTGGAACAGCAGGACCAGGTTGTTCAGACCCGCTGCGTCCGCTGCGAGATTGATCTCGGCGGAGCTGTTCGTGCTGCTGCCGGCTCCGACGCTCTGACCGTAGATGGCGCCGTAGCCCTTTTCGATGTCGCCGTTGTTCAGGCAGATCTCATAGCCCATGTCCTTGGCGGAGCTGAGGCTGGCGTTCACTCTGTACCGGCCGCCCGCCTCCAGGACAGTCTGGGTATCGGCGAAGATCTTGGCCTTCCACACGCCCTGCTCGATGTTGATGGCGCCGATGCTCATCGTCGTGCCGGAGAAGCTGTGTTCGTAGTCGGCGTTCCCGGCGAAGGACAGGGAGATGGACTTGGGCTGGAAGCCCGCCGGGACGGTCTTGTTTTCCTCATGGGCGGGGATGACCTTCTGCAGCGTGATGCTGTTGACGGTGAAGCTGTTCTCCGCCGGGCTCAGGCCGGTCATGAACTGCAGCACCAGATTGCTCAGTCCATCGGCGGGCGCGGTGAAGTCGCAGCTGAGCGTCTTGGTCTCGCCCGCGTTGATTTTCTGCCCGTACAGGGCGCCGTAGCCCTTTTCGATGTCGCCGTTGTTCAGATTCAGCTCAAAGTCCATGGCCTTTGCGGAGCTGACGCTCACGCTCAGACGGTACTTGGCGTTGGCCTCGGGGACGGCGTTGGTGGCGACCCACATCTTGGAGTTCCACAGATTGGCGTTCACGGTGGGGACCGCGTTGAAGGTCAGACTCGTGCCGCTGCACGCCTGATCATAGCCTGCGTCGTGGCCGTCGGCGGCTTCCAGCGTGCCCAGCGTCACCTCCCGGTAGCCGGGCTCGCCGGACGGGGTGGAGGGCGTCGTGACCGTGGGATAGGCAAAGCCCGTCGGCAGGACGGAAGTGCCCGTCTCGTCCAGAGTCACGGCCCCGATCTTCATGTTGCTGAGCGTGATCGTGTTGCCCGAGGCGTCGTCCGTCGCGCCCAGCAGCAGGATGATGCTGAGCTCGCCGTGGCTCTCGGACGGGGTAAAGGTATAGGTAACGGTCTGCTTGCCTGCGCTCAGGGTCTGGCCGTACAGAGCGTCGAAGTCCTTGTCGCTGCCGCTGCCGCCGAAGTCATACTCGGCCGCGGCCTGGGCCTTGGCGGCATTCAGATCAAAGCTGAGCTGATACTTGATGCCCGCCTGGGGGGTGAAGCCCGTGTGGACCACCATCCGGGACTTCCAGACCTGGCGGTCGCTGTCGGGCGCTGCGCTGATGGAAAGGGTCGCGCTGCCGCCGGAGGCGGACACGCTCTGGGTATAGCCGTTGTCGTGGGACTCAAACACGTTGACGCCCGTCACATACGAGAAGCTCGCGGGCAGCACGCTGTTGTAGGACACGGTGGCGGACTCCACCTGCAGATCGCTGAGGGTGAAGGTATTGCCCGCGGTGCTGTCGGTCTTGCCCAGCTGCAGGCGGATGGTCAGAGGGCCCTGGCTCTCCGTCGGGGTGACGAGGTATTCCACCGTGTCGGTGCCGCCGGCGCTCAGACTGCGTCCGTACAGGGCGCCGTAGGCGTTCTCGGTGTCGCCGTCGAAGCAGACCTCATACTCGGCCTGATCCTTGGCGGCCTTCAGCTTGAAGCTGATGCGGTAGGTGGTGCCGGCCTGCAGCGTGACGCCGGTGGCGGCATACAGGCGCGCCTTCCACACGCCGCGGTCGTTGGCCGGGGCCTTGGTGATCTTCATCGTGGCGCTGGAGCCGGACTCGGTCATGCTGACCTCATAGCCGTCGTCATGGCCCTCGGAGATCGAGTCAATGGAGGTGTACGAGAAATTCTTGAGCGGAATGTTGGTGTAGGACGTGGGGGTGGCGTTGGTCAGCATCTTGCCGGTGGCCACGGAGGCGTCCAGCGCGAAGCGCGCGGGAAGCTGGCTGGTGTAATGGTCGCGGATGACCTCCAGGCGCAGATTCTCCACCATGACCTTGGTCTCCTCCGGCACCTCGCCCAGCGAGAACTGGAGCACCAGCTCGTCGCCGTCGCCGCCGCCGATGATGACGGCCTCGCAGGTGGTGGTCTGTCCGGCGGTCACGCTCTGGCCGTACAGAGCGCCGTAGCCCTTCTCCACTTCATCGCTGTTGAACAGCAGCTCAAAGGGGAAATCGTTGTCGGCCGAAATGTCGGCGGTGATATGGTAGCGCACGCCCGCCTCGGGGATAAGGCCGGTCTTGATGTAGAGTCTGGACTTCCAGATGCCCGACTCCCAGGAGGTGGCCACATAGTTGAGCTCCACGCTGTCGGGGGTACGGGTGAGGATGGAAGCGTAGCCCTGGTCGTGCTTCTCATAGACCTTCGATTCCCTCTCGAAGTTCACGGGCGTGGCGAGCGCGTTCTCATAGCTCACCTCGTCGGCAAACTCCTTCACCTCGATCTCGGTAAAGTCGATGGTGAAGGGCGGCAGCATGCCCAGCTGCAGATCCAGATAGCTGGTGCCGCCGGAGGCGATCATCATGCCGGTGACGGTGTTCTCGCCCTTCTGGATGGTGAACTCCTGGAAGTCGCCGAACTTGACCTTGCCGGCCACGTCGGAGGTGAAGCGGTAGGTGACCTCATAATCCCGGCCGGATACAGTGGGATAGTTGGCCTCCAGCTTCACGTGCCAGGCCTCGCCGTCGGTCTCGGTGGCGGTGAACCGGTACGCGCCGTTCACGGCCTGGCCGCTGCCCGCGACGCTGCTGCCCTCAAACTTGGCTCTGAACAGGTCGGTCTGAACGTGCGTGGGCGTGATGCCTCCGCTCGCCAGGCGGGGAAGCCCCACCGCGGCCAGGGTGTCGGCCAGCGGCCGGGCAGATCGCGCCCCGTCGGCCTGCACCGGCGCGGCAAAGGCCAGGCCGGAGAAAATCATGCAGAGGACGAGAACGGCTGCGATCATGACTCTCGATTGTTTCATAACGGCAATCCCTCGCTTCAATCGGTTTTGCACGCCTTCGCCGGTTTGTGTGCGCAAAAGTGTGCAAAATGTAAACTTACATACAGATTTTATTATAGGGCAAACTGTGCATTGTGTCAATAAAATTTGTGTGTTTGCCCACCTTATTTCAAGCAAATCGTCTATAAATTGACATTTTTGAAACCAATTCTTTCAAAAAAATTTCAGTTCTTTACATTTTGCACATCTTGCATTTTGTGCGTTCGCATGGTATTGTAATACTAAAACCTAATAAGAAGAAGACAAAGATTTGCGAGATGGATTTGTGCCAGACAAGGCGCCTTCCGCAGAGCATAATGGAGATATATGGTCAAGGAAGGCAACGCAGGATGGCTCAAATCCAGCCGCAAAGATTGTCTGATTTCTATTAGGTTTTAGTATAAGGTCGAAATACAGCGAAGAGAGGGGGCGGCCTGCCATGGCGTTCAAGCGTGTAACGATGCAGGACATTGCCGATGCCTGCGGCCTGTCCAGGAACACGGTCTCGAAGGTGTTCAACGGCCGGGGCTCCGTGCCGGAGGCGACCCGTCAGCTGGTGCTGGCCCGGGCTCGGGAGCTGGGCTATTCCCAGAGTCCGGCCGAGCCGGAGGCCCGCGAAAAGGGCAGCATCGCGCTGCTGGCCCAGCACAAGCTGCTCAGCCACAGCTTCGGTGCGTTTTTCATCACCAGCTTTACCGACCGGATCTCCCGCGCCGGGTTCACGATGAAATACTTTGAGATTTCCGCGCCCGAGATCGCGCAGCGGCGGCTGCCCTCCCGGCTGGAGCTGGAGGACACCGCGGGCATTCTGACCATCGAGCTCTTTGACCGGGGCTATCTGGACATGCTCTGCACGCTGGGCAAGCCCACGGTCGTGGTGGACGGCTTTGCCCGCGCCGGCGAGACGCTGATGGACTGCGACTACATTTCCATGGAAAACCGCGCCAGCGAGGCCGCCCTGGTCCGGCGCATGCTCCGCGCCGGGGCGCGGCGCGTGGGCTTCGTGGGGGACGTCGAGCACTGCAACAGCTTTTACGAGCGCTGGCAGGGCTGCTGTCTGGCGCTGAGCGAGGCCGGGCTGAGCTTTGACCGGAGCTGCTCGATCCTTGCCGAGGACAGCGAGCTTTACGGCGATCCGGCCTGGCTGGGCAGCCAGCTGGACGCCATGCCGGCGCTGCCGGACGGCTTTGCCTGCGCCAACGACTACCTGGCCATTCATCTGATGACGGCGCTCAAAAAGCGGGGTCTGCGCATCCCCGGCGACGTGATGGTGGCGGGCTTTGACGGCACGCTGGAGGCCTCGCTGGTGGAGCCGGCGCTGTCCACCGCCCAGATCCCCGGCAAGGAGATCGGCGCCATGGCGGCCGCGCTTCTGTGCGAGCGCATCCGCACCCCGGACCAGCCGCTGCGCCGGGTGTATGTCCAGTCCGCTCCGATTCCCGGCGCCAGCATCCGATAAAAAGCAAAAAAACTGTCATCCCGCGCATCGCATGGGATGACAGTTTTTTTATTTTCGCTCAAGCGGAAAAGAAGCCTGCAAGCCGCTGCCGGTAATCCGGCGCGGTGTCGAAGGCGGCGCGGCCGTAGCCGGTGTACATGTACAGCCGGAAATCCTTTCGCTCGTCCAGCGCCTGGGCGATCTCCATGGTGGCGTCCGCGCCCAGCACGCTCTGCACGCTGAGTCCCGGCAGGATGACAGCGCCCGCTCCCCGGTGCCAAAGCGGAAATAGTCCATGGCAAAGTCTTCTGTCTGTATCGTTTGAACGGGAATACTCATCGGAAATTCCTCCCCGCCTCTCAACTCAGCCCTCGATCACGTACTCCCACAGGTTCAGCGTCTCGTCGGTGCTCTGCTCCTGGGCGGTGATGCCGGGGACGAACTCCGTCACCGTCGTCTCGCCCGTGGCGCGGTCGATATAGTAGCGCGTCTCTGAGCCCGTGTAGGAGCGGAACAGCACCACGATCTCCTTCTCATCGCTCGCGATGATTTCCCAGGAAACCGGGTATTCTCCGGCGTTCACGATGCTCTCCAGAGCGGGGTTGCTGTCCAGGCAGTACTGTCTGACGGCCCCGAGCGCCTGCTCGTCCGTCAAGCTGCAGCTCACGCCTCTGTCCAGCAGCGTCAGCGTATCGAGCATGTATGCAAAGCGCCTGCCGGAGCCCTCCGCGGCCTCGGCGGAAAAGTGGGCTCTGGCGATGCGGCAGCCGTCGGGAGCCGGGATGATATACACGGCCTGCAGCTGATCCGCCATCCGGTTGGTGCCCTTGATGACGGAGGCCTCGAAGCACAGGCACTCGCCCACGCCGGACAGCGTGCGCGTCTCGCTCACGATATCGTATTCGGCGGACAGGATCGCCGCGGTGGCGTCTGCCATCAGGTTAGCGTCGGCCGTGTCATAGCTCACCTCGAGATAATTCTCCGGCTGCGTCTGATCGTCCCAGACCGAGACGAACCGCTCGCCGGTCGCACAGCTCTGCCGTACGAAGTTCTCGTAGTCATAGTCCATCTCAAAGCCGAACGCAGCGCTTTTGACATGCTCATACCGGACCGTCTCCTCCATGCCCTCGAGCATGATAACCGTTTCAAAGCGCTCGCCGTCTGCGCGGCCGGAGGCTTCCGGCGCCTCGTCGGTCACCGTCTCCCCGGTCCCGCTCTGCGCGGTTTGCGCCTCGGCGGCCGGCGCGGCGGCTTCGGCAGCGCCCGCCGGGTTTTGCGCGGCCGGCGCTTTTCCGCATCCGGCAAAAGAAAGCAGCAGCGCTGCGATGATCAGGCTTGTCAAAACAGTCTTTTTCATAGCTTCCTCCTCTGTGTTATGCGAGGGGAATTATACCATCACGCCGAAAAAGTGCAAGCCGCCCGCCGCTTTTTTTAATGAAAATTAAGCCTTTCGGGCCATCCCGCGCGAAAGGTGAATATTCCGGCGAGCTGGTGCGGTTAGACCGCTGATGGTGGTGCAAGCATTCCGCGGAGATGGTGCATCTTCGCCGTGCGGATGGTGCGGCAGCCTTTCTGCCTCCGATGCACGTCCTGGCCACCAAAATTGAGCAGGGCGGCCGCTGGGATTGCGCGCCGCCCTGCCGATGCTTAGTCGGTGACCGCGTTGAGCTTCCTCATGGAATCGCCCTTGATGGTGATGATGTGCGAGTTGTGTATGATTCGGTCGCAAATTGCATCTGCCAGCGTCGGATCGTAAAGATATTCGTGCCAGCCGGGGATGTCGAACTGAGAGCAGAAGATCGTGGAAGCCGCTTGGTTTCTCGCCTCGATGATGGTTGATTGTGGCGATCCGCAGTCCCGGCGCGGCCATGGAGCCGTCCTCGAACTCGATCCCGCCGGACGCCGACAGAATGGCGGAGTGATTGATGAAAACACCCTTGCGGTATTGATTTTTCCTTGTATTTCAATCATTGTTATTTCTCCTCAAATTGGAAAGCGTGAAGCATATGCACGAACACGAACACGACACGGGAGAAGTATATTATCACGATCACGGCGACGGCCATGTGCACAGCCACCCGGTGGAGCACGAGCACGACCATGACCACAGCCATGCCCACAGCCACGTCCACACCCAGACCAAAGCGGTGCTGAACCGTCTTTCCCTGGCCATCGGGCACCTGGAATCGGTCAAGCGCATGGTGGAAGACGGGCGGGACTGCACCGAGGTGCTGATCCAGCTGGCGGCGGTCCGTTCCGCCCTCAGCAGCACGGCCAAGGTCATTTTGAAGGATCACCTGGAGCACTGTGTGGCCGATGCGCACGACGCCGACCTGCAGGCTCTGAACGAGGCCATCGACAAATTCATGTAGTTCTGTGTGAAAGAGCACCGGCAAGGCGGGATTTCCTGCCTTGCCGGTGCTCTTTTGTTGGGATCGCTCAATCGTTTCCCTTGTGGACCACCACCTGCGGGAAGGGGATCTCCACGCCGTTGTCGTCAAACAGGATCTTCAGGTCCCTCGCCAGCATCCGCTGGCCGGCAAACACGTTCTGCTCTGTCACGTCCACGGCGAATTTCAGGTTCACCCCGCTGTCGGCCAGCGCGTCCACGCCGAGATAGCGCGGCGCCGAGAGATACAGGTCCGGGTGTTCCTTCCCCAGTCCGGGCAGCTTCTCCTGCAGCATCTTCTCCAGCTTGCGCAGGTCGGTCGCATAGGAGACCGCCGCCAGCACCAGCGCCACGGAGTTGTTGCGTGAGCGGTTCTGGAAGTTTCGAATATCGGAATTGTTAACCACCTTCAGGTTGCCCCCGACGTCTTCAATGACGGTGGTGCGAACGCCGATGCTGCGGACGGTGCCCCGGAAGTCGTCCAGAATGATGATGTCGCCCACGCTGTACTGGTTTTCAAAGATGATGAACGCGCCGGTGATGATATCCTCGATCAGGCTCTGGGCGCCAAAGCCCAGGATCAGGCCCACGATGCCAACGCCCGCCAGAACAGCCGTGGCGTTCACCCCCAGGATGCTCAGGCCCCAGACCAGGGCGGCGATCACCGCCACATATTTGAGCAGCCCGGAGACCAGATTGGTCACCGTGCCCGCTCTGCCCCCGCGCTTGCCCAGCGCGGCCAGAATCAGCTTCACGATCTGATAGCAGAGCCACACCAGGGCGACGGCAAGCACCAGAGTCAATAGCTGCGCAATGGTGGTATGGGCGTCGCTCTGGAAGATGAGATTGTTCTTCTCCGTCTCCGCCAGGGCGGTTTTCAGCCCCGACGGCAGAGGCAGCCAGTTGGGATTAGCCAGCAGCAGGGCCAGGATCGCCACAAGAACAATGCCGATGTAGGTCCTGGTGTTTTTCTTTTTCATTTCGATCCTCCTTCAGCTTCTCAAGAAAGACTGTCAGCTTATATCATTGTAGACGAAGAGCTCCTGCTCCCAGCGGGGGCCCATGCCGTTGTAGTAGCGCAGCCCGATGTCGAAAGAGTACTCGCCCGGGCTGAGCTCTTCCAGCGGCACCGTGAAGACCCAGCGGAGGCTGCCGTCCCCGGCGGTATAGACCCTGCTCAGAGTCGGCGTACCGATACTGCTCCATTCATGGGTCGCGCTGCCTGCGATGACTGCCACGTTCTCCGGCTCGACCAGGGAGAGATCGATGACGACCTCCGCCACCAGCTGCTTGTTCTCTGCGTCGTAGGTGATTGCCGGGCTGTTGGCGTAATGGGCAAAGCCGCCTCCGTACTGCTCGAACACGGGGCTCTCCAGGGTACCGGTGACCCCGTTGGGGTAGATGTAGGAAATCACGAACTTGGCCTTGTAGCGGCGTCCCACGTCGTCCACGCCCCAGAGGGCGCTCAGCTCGGGATCCTTATAGGCGAACTCGAGGATACCGTGATCGTCTGCAACCGAGGCGTTGTATTCAAGGGTCCCGAAGTCCGTATCGGTCTCCCAACCGCCGGAGCCCAGCTTCTGCATGGTGATAAAGGCCTGGCCGCCAAGCAGATCATTCAGCTGGAGATCGCAGGCCACACCACAGCCGGGTTCATAGGCGCCGGGCTCGGCCCAGCCGCCTAAGGACAGGCTCAGGGTCGGAGCGGTGTGGGCCTCAAACTGAACCAGCGAGACGCAGCTCCAGTCAATGGCCCCGCCCATGTCCTTGTAATTGAGCCTGAGATCCAGGTCGTTGTAGACCAATGTGTTCAGCGTCTCCCCGTTCAGGGTATAGCTCGCGGTAATGCTGCCGTCCGCCTCCGGGCCGGTGATCTCCGCCTTGCCCAAAAGGTCGTAGCTCGAGCTGCCGCTCCAGAGCACCAGCTCCGTGGGCGTCACCTTGCTCAGGTCCAGGATCAGGCCGGTATCCACCTGGAATTTTGCGGTCAGCTTCCCGTCCCGCAGTTCAGCGGAAACAGGGCTCAGATAATCGCCCGCGTAAGACCAGATGCTGCCGCAGCTGGTGCTGTAGATCGTGCCCGCTGCGCCGTTTTTCATCGTGTAGTCGCATACGACGCGCATCTCCCGCAGGACGCCCGGCTCTGTGCCTATGTCCACAGAAAACATGTCATAGATGATGGACCCGTCCCAGTTGGGCGAGCTGCCGCTGTAGCTTCTGCTGCTGCCGCTGACCTCCTGCCAGCCGCCGCCTTTCACATCCCGCAGCTGAAGCCTGGCCGTGATGGGCTTGGTTCGGTCCGCGTCGTTCAGCGCGATGGTATAGGCATAGGTAAAATTGTCATAGGGCGTGGGATCATCCACCACAGACATCGCATGGGACTGGCTGATGCCGGTAAAGGCCGGCGCGGTCAAAGTCGGCGGAGGCGTGGGTGTAGGCGTCGGTGTAGGCGTCGGCGTAGGTGTCGGTGTCGGTGTTGGCGTCGGCACCGGAGTCGGCACCGGAGTCGGCACCGGCGTGGGGATCGGCGTAGGGTTCGGCGTCGGCATCGGTGTAGGTGTTGGAGTCGGCGTCGGCGTAGGCGCCGGAGTGGGCGTCGGTATCGGCGTGGGCGGCTCACTCGGCGGCGTGCTCGGCATAGCGCTGGGCAGGGGGCTGGGAGAGGGCGCCGGCGTTGGCGTGGGGAGGACGATCGGGGTCTCAGTAGGGGGATCAATCGGGTCGTTTATCGGCGGATCTGGAAGATTGATCAGGATCAGGATGGTGATGAGGGTGACGACGCTGGTGGTAAAGTACTTGCGCATATGATTCATCCGCACCAACCGGCGCTGATACAGGGCCGCCTCATTTCCGGTCAGGCGGCCGCGGATCTTTCTCCTCCGCAAGGGTTCATAGGGGCGCGCGTATTCCGGGTAGCGATCATCGATTTCGCGCATGGCTTTTCCCCCTTCCCTTGCCGCTTCTGTTCCGATCCGAATCGAAAGCGATGCACAGGCGCTATCAAATGGAGAGATCTGACTTCTCCGATCGTCGAGGCTGTCTAAATCTGTCTATACTAGTTTTACCATATGTTATCTAAGCATTTCAATAGTCTATCGCTTTCCTGTCCTTCAATTTCTATTCGGTTTAAGGCAAGAAGGCCCCGGTTCGATCCCCAAAGACGACGCAGGAACGCCTTAATGACGCCCTTGGAAGTAAGCGTCAAACGGGTATCATATAGAAAAAGCAAACATGCCTCCGCCATGCAGAAAACCGTCGACAAAGGTCGACGGTTTTCTGCATGTATAACCTTTACACCAAAGATGCTGTCCCCAAATCGAAGCCCAGCGCAGTGGGTTCGATTCGGAAAGGAGGAGCAGCGAAATGAGCGCGAGATGACTTTTGATGCGAAGCATAAAAAGTCGTCGCAAGCGATATGCAGCTTGCGACGACGTGGCGGAGAAGAAGGGATTCGCTTGCATTTTTCGCAGAGGACGCCGTACTTGAAAAAGAAACCATGCCGTGCGAAAAATAAATGTGTTCACCGGTGTGCGCACCGGTTCACGCACATGCCGCCGGCATGTGCGGACATGATTCGAATCCCTCTTCTCTGTTTCGCCAAACGAAAAACCCCGTCCACAGGACGGGACTTCAGACCGCAGACAAAGCTCGCGAAGTTCGCGTCCAAGGAGCGCAAGGATCATGGGATCCGTTTTTGCCGCAGTTCCGTCACGGCAAAACACCATGAGGCGAGCCAAGCGAGCTCTCAGGCCGCAGCCATTTGGCCGCGGCCTGAGAGCTGTTGTCCTGCGGATCGTTTCGGGTCAGTTGAGACCTGGAATGGCAGGAGAGGTGGGTACGGAAACGAAGGGGTTGAAAGGGAGGAACGGAACGGAGGGAGCGAAGGCCGAGGGGTTATTGCAGCTGCTCATGTACAGGACGTTCTCCCAGTCCGAAAGTGATTTGTCGAGTTTGCCGAAGGCCTCTTCGGCGCTGAGCTTTTCTCCCCTGGTGAAGCTGTAGGCGTTCTTGCTCTTCATGAACGCGAGGCCCTGCCGGGTGGCGCGGCTCATGATCTCGTCCATATCGTTGAGGCAAAGCATGTTGGGCGTGTAGACCATGGCGGATTCCGGATTAATTGAGCTTTTCACCTTCTCGATCCGGGCGGTGAAGATATCCAGGGTATCCTGGAAGTCCTTCTCCTCTTCCTCGTCGGCCGTTTCCTCCTCGTCGGCCGGCGCCTTTGCGGGGGCCGGCGCCTCCGCGGGAAGGGGCTGCTCTTCGCTGCGCTCGATCGTGCCGTCCGGCCGTACCGTGATCGTGTAGGCGGTTGTTTTGTCGGTGATGGCGTCCTTGACAACCACGTTCGTGATCGTCGTGCCGTTCTTCAGGACAACGGTGGTCTTGGTGATGATCAGCGTCCCCTCGACACTGACTTCGGTCTTTGCGCTGACGACCTGATTGACGTCCTCTTCAGGCTCCTCGTCCTCATCGGCCTCCTCGTCCTCATCGGACGCTTCATCCTCGTCGGTCTCCTCGTCCTCATCGGTCTCCTCGTCCTCATCGGACGCTTCATCCTCGTCGGTCTCTTCGCCCTCGTCGGTCTCCTCGTCCTCGTCGGACGCTTCGTCCTCGTCGGCCTCCTCGCCCTCGTCGGACGCTTCGTCCTCATCGGACGCTTCGTCCTCGTCGGACGCTTCACCCTCGTCGGTCTCCTCGTCCTCGCCGGACGCTTCACCCTCGTCGGTCTCCTCGTCCTCGCCGGACGCTTCGTCCTCATCGGACGCTTCGTCCTCGTCGGACGCTTCATCCTCGTCGGTCTCTTCGTCCTCGTCGGTCTCTTCGTCCTCGTCGGTCTCTTCGTGTCGGACGCTTCATCCTCGTCGGTCTCTTCGTCCTCGTCGGTCTCTTCGTCCTCGTCGGTCTCTTCGTCCTCGTCGGACGCTTCATCCTCGTCGGTCTCCTCAGCCTCATCCTCGGGCTGCTCCTCCGTCTCAACTTCTGCCCGCTCCGGGGCCGGGCGGAGGCTGTCCTCTTCCTCTCTGACCAGCACGCCGTCGATGTAGTAGCGGGTGATCAAGACCTTGTTGCCGTCTTTCAGCAGGTAAAGCGTGACCGTGACTTCCTTGCGATTCGTCTGGGCGACGGTTTTTTCCCTCTGTTCGGTCACCCGGGAGCCGTAGTGCTCGCCGATCTCCTCGACGCCCGTCGGCTCTGCGTTCCCGGCCTCGTCGGACCCATCCGCGAAGGCCGCGGCCGGCTTTGCCATGACGAACAGAAACAGGAGCGCCGTCAGGATGAGCATTTTATGTACGAATGAATGTTTCATTTTCATTTCCTCCTTTTTATCATTTCGGGCTGTTTCTTTCTTGCGGTCACAGCATAACGCACGAACTGTCACAAAAGAGGCACAGAGGCACAAAAAACGGACGGCCCTTTCGGACCGTCCGATCCAGACTGCAGACAAAGTACCCATAGGAGGTGTGAACGCACTTTCTATGGGTACTTTGTCTAAGCTTTACACCAAAGACGCTGTCCCCAAATCGAAGCCCAGCGCAGCGGGTTCGATTTGGAAAGGAGGAGCAGCAAAATGAGCGCGAGATGACTTTTGATGCGAAGCATAAAAAGTCGTCGCAAGCGATATGCAGCTTGCGACGACGTGCGTTAGGACACCGGTAATCATACAATTCGGCGTTTCTTACCTCCAAAGAGAGGTGGGTGCAAGGTGGGTGCAAATTGAGTTATGCAAACCATCTTGCGCCTTTCTTTTTTGCTGAATACATCCAATTGGACGTTGTGTCATAAGGCCGATCCAGATAGATTACTATTGATTCTTTTGCCAGATAATATTAAGCCACTTTTCCGCCGATCTTCCTGGTCGTACATCGAACACTTATCTCTTGCATTGTCTACCAATTAACCAGCGTAAGCATTCCCTGATGTTTCTTCAAATACTTGACGGATATCAGGTGAAGCTGGTCAGCGATACAAGCTATGGAAGCTTGTGGGAGGTAAGCTTCACGCTGAAAGAATTCTAAAAATGTGCTTGATTTT
>ONSQ01000009.1 GCA_900320465.1 uncultured Eubacteriales bacterium | reverse complement strand
CATCGTTAAACTGATGCGTCATGGTGTGGTAGTGCCGCAGCTCATCCAGGAACTCCGGCAGATGAGATGTATCCAAAAAGCGCTTATAGTGATTGGGGATGTGCATATCGGAAAACTCGCTCTCGGCAAAGACCTGGTAGCGGAGCTCCTTTTCCGGGGTATAGACAATGATTTCAGGGTAAGCCTCAAGGCTTCCGGTCACAGAATAGATCTGCTGCAGCTGACCGAACATATCGCCGCTGCGCCGCCTGTGTCCGTACACCACGGTGACAGGAATTTCAAACTCCTTGTCGCTGTAGACATACTCGGTAAAGAGGCAGCCGTTCTCGTCCTCCAGCCGGTCAACCGTGTGGGTCAGATAATAGTCGTTGTCACCGTGCTGACTTTGCAGGATCGGATGGTTTATTTCAGTGCCGGGAATATAGAGCCAGGCGTAGATATCCTCGTTCATCCGGCTGAGCGCTTCGAAATCGACAGGGCTCACGTATCCCTCGTCTTCCGTCGGCAGATCCACACCGCGTTCGGCAACGGCTGCCGTAGCCTCCTTGACAAGCTGCGGCTTTTCAGGCGCTTTTTTCGGAAGGCTCAGGAACACCAGCAGAGCGCTGAGCAGCAGACAGACGATACCGCCGCCGAGATAAACCTTTCTCATTCCTGCTCAGCTTCCGGCTCGGCGGAAGCGGTGCTCTCCTGCTGCGGCTTTTGCTCGCTGCGCTCGGGCTTGGTAGTGGACTTGCGGCTGCGGGTCGCGTTGAGGAATGCCTCATCCTTATGAGCGGTGGACTGACGATCGGCGCTCTCATAGCCATAGCCGTATCCGTAACCGTAGTGCCCGCCATACTTGCCATAGCGGCGATAACTGCCCTCCGCAACAGAGGCATCGGTCATAACAAAGCCCAGGAACTTGGCACCGACCTTCTTGACCTGATACATGCAGGAATTGAGGGCCTTGCGTTCGGAATAATTCTGGCGGACAGCCAGCACAAGGCCGTCGGTCCAGGGAGAGATCACCAGTGCATCGGCAACAAGGTCGATGGGAGGCAGGTCGATGACGATGTAGTCAAAGAACTTGGTATAACGCTCCAGCAGGGCATGCATCCGCTCAGAGCCGAGAAGCTCGGACGGGTTGGGCGGGATGTCGCCGGCGGGCAGGATATACCAGTTATCGAAATACTCGGAGATCATCAGACAGGACTTTTCGTTATTCAGTCCCGCCAAAAGATTGGACAGTCCGGGTTTGGACGGAATGTTCAGCTTGGAGGCGATGCTGGGCAGACGCAGATCCGCGTCAATGAGCAGGACGCGCTTGCCCGACTGCGCAAAGGTATAGGACAGGTTGACGGAGGTTGTGGACTTGCCCTCACCGCGCACAGCGCTGGTGATACCGATGATCCGGCAGGGCTTATCCGGCATCGCGAAAAGCAGGTTGGTACGCAGGAGCTTATAGGCCTCGGCAGCGCCGAAGCTCAGACCGTCACACAGCATTGCTTTCTGCTGTTCAAGTTCTTTCGGGCTCAGTTTGGTGGAAGCAGAATTGGTTTTCGCCATTACGCCACGCCTCCTTTTTTCGTCTGGGAGGAACCATAGTAGCCGTACTTCTTGGGCGTCTTGGCGGCCAGATCGGGGATCGTTGCCAGGATCGGAGCATCGAAGTTCTGCAGCAGATAATCCTCGTCGCGGATCACGTCATCAAAGAAACTGATCAGCAGGATAACGCCGCAGGTCAGGATCATACCAAGCAGCAGACCGATGGCAGCGTACTTATAGTAGCTGGGCGAGACGCGGGTGTGCGGTGTGACAGCGTAGTCGACGACCTCGACCGAGCTGTTGGACACGATGTCCGCGATCTTATCGGGCAGAATAACGGCGATGGTATTGCAGAGGGTTCTGGCCTCTTCGGGATTGCTGGAGCGAACCGTGACCTGGAACAGGCCGGTGGAGTTGACAGCCTTGGCGGAAACCATGCTGCGCAGCTGCTCGTAGCTGTAGTTCGCACCGCTCTCGGCAATGACCTGCTCCATATTGGCGCGCGATTGCATGATTGCAACATAGGTATCCACCAGATCGGAGGCGGCGTTGAGCTCGCCCGTGCTGATACGCACCGCGCTGGACACCGAGAAGGTGCTGTTATTGACATAGAACAGCGCGTTCGCCTCATACATGGGCGTCACAAAGATCTGCGCATAGAAGAAAAACGCGGCGGCAAACAGGATGCCGACAATCAGAATGATAACGACGTACTTCCACAGAAGCTTCGCGATCTGACCCAGATCAATGGTGAATTCTTCGTCTTTGTTGTAGTTCATAAGCTGATACTTTCCAGGTCCTTATTTGACCTTCTTGGCACTCTGTTCCCAGCGGTCGTACACCGCACGGATCTGCTCGTCCAGGGCAGCGATCTGTTCGTCCAGTGCGGCGCGGCGCTCGTCCTGCTCGCGCTGCAGGCCCTCGTTATCCGAAACAGCGGCCAGGTGAGCCTGGCGGGCGGATTCGTAATTGGTGGTCTTCAAGCGCGGCATCAGCAGCTGAGCCTGCGCCGTGATGACCTCTGCGGGATTTGCAGAAGCAGTGTTGGTCCCCTGCGAAAGCTCCTCCAGAGGATCATCCGTGTCCAGCATGCTCTCCCAGTTGTCCAGGATGCGGATAAAGGATTCTTCCTCATAGGCGTCCCAGAGGTTTTTGAAGCTGATGGTGAAGGTCAGGTTGGCGCCGTTGGTGCGGGCCAGCAGTTCGGTATCGGTGTTGACACCGGTGTAGTTCCAGGGCATTGCGCTGGTGACCCAGACCTCGCCGTCCAGCGGCGTGACGGTGGCGGAGCGTCCGTCCTCACCGGGCAGCACCACGGTGGTGATGCCGTGATCGATCAGATCCTGGGTCATGGCCTCGGTGTAATTGCCCTCCGGGAAGAAAATCGCGGTAGGCATCGGCAGCTCGTCGCGTTCCATGCGGTCGGCGATGCCGTCATACCATTTGGAAAAGTTGGTGTTCTTTTCGTAGATCAGGCAGCTTCCCCAACCATCCATCAGAAGACGGTTGAACTGGTCGATCTTCAGCTTTTTCTGGAGGCCCGGGTATTCCTTCGAGGTCACGCCCAGCACGCCCACGATGCCGCGGTCGCGCATGAGAGGATATACCTCGGTGTAAATATCTTCGCTCAGTTCCTTGAACAGAAGCTGGATCGTGCCCACGTCGCGCATCTGCAGCGCGTAGTCGACTTCCAGGCTGTCACGCTCGGCCACGAGGGCCTCACGCTGTCTCTGAAGAGGCTCCACCTCGCTGTACAGCTCTTTCAGGTTGCGGCTGTCATCCTGCTCCATCTCGCGCATGTAGTACACGCCCGCGCTGAGGATCGCAATCACGAGCAGCAATGCAAACGCTTTTTTCCAGGTCATAGTATCAATCTCCAACAATTGACATTGCGCTATCAGGGCGTGTGGTTTGTCGTTCAACTTCTTTGCTCACACGCTGCCGGTCGAAATGGCTCCGCCGGTTTATTCTCCTCTTTCTGAGGAAACACATAGATGCGCTATGATAGTTATTTCATACATACACATTGTGATTTTATCATTCTCTCCTGTGAAAAGCAACTTGATTTTTCTTTTTTCCTGCACAAATTATATCAAGATGTTGAGCGTATTTTTGTGCGTAAACCATAGGGATAGGCTATCATAAGAGGCTTGGAAGAACAAAAAAGAGAGAAAGCCGTCAGGTCTTCCCTCTTTGTTTGATATTGGATTGCCGCTCAGAGTTCCCGTTCAGGCGCCTCCTGGATGGGCCGGACGTAACCGCCCAGCATACGCGCCTTGGCTGCCAGACGGCGCGAGCGCGCATTGATATAGATGCGGCACTTCTCCTGCCCGTTTCGCGCCTCCTGGATCAGATTCAGCGCAGCGGAGTTGCCGTCAAAGGCCAGCAGCACCGAGGGCATCCGGCGAAAGATCTCGTCGGAAAAGCTCTTGTACAGGCCCATACCCACGCTCTCCGTGGCGATGCGGACAGACACGCCCGCTTTTTTCAGTCGTCCCAGCTCCGCAGCACTCAGAGCCGAGGGAACGATAGCAAAGACGGTAAAGCGCTCCGCCGCCCGACGCACGAGGTATCCCTCCTGCGCGCTGAGTGAGTGACCCACGACAAAAAAGACCTTTGTCGGATCCGCCCTTTCCACGAAGCTGTCCAGGATGGCCTTATCGCTCTCGGTCATGCGCGAGCGGTGATTGGAATTATTGAAGCTCCCGCCCGCAATGATCACCGGCAAGCTATCCGTCGGCAGTTCCGCGATCCTGTCCGCGAGTGATCGCGCCGCATCGTACTTGACGCGGGAGGTCCAGAGTCCGCTTTCCCCTGTCTCGGCGCAGCGCAGCAGGTTTTCGTAATACAGCCCGATATCGCCGCCGGAGAACGACTCGCGGAACGCGCCGAGCTTGTTGTGGAAGGTGTGCAGACTGCTTTCCAGGATAGAATCCTCCGCCCGCCGCATCTCGCACAGCTCGTCAAAGCGCAGGCCCAGCAGCTTTTCCAGACTCAGTTCTTCATCGATGGAGTTGGTGCCGTACAGCGCGCTGCCGTCCGTTCCCTGGACACAGCTGATGCCGGCGGCCAGATATTCGCGCAGCGGGTGCCGGTTCAGATGACTGAGGTTGTTGAGACGCACGTTGGAGGTGATCTGGAACTCCAGGGTGACGCCGCAGCGGCGGATCTCCTCCAGCAGGCGTCTGCCCTTGGGCGAGTGCAGATCGCAGGTATACAGTCCGTGGCCGATGCGCATGGGCGGGAAAGGCTGGCCCGGTTCCAGCGCCTCAGCGACACAACGGATGCTGTTGGCCACGTTGTCGCGCAGGCTGTCGTTCTCCCCGGCGTGCACGCGGATCACGAAGCCGGGATGCTCGCCGGCAATACGCACCAGTTCCCGGATGACGCTGCGCAGCTCCAGAATATCGTTGATCTCCTCGCCGATGATGTCGCTGCCCGCCACATAGGGGTCAGCGGCAATGACGCGCAGGCAGCGCATATTGTCAGCCAGATAATCGTTGGGCGTCACATGATCGCGCACGATCGTCAGAGGGATGCGGCGGATGCCCGCCAGAAAGCGCAGCACCACGCCCGTCTCCCGGGTGACCATGGGCATGATCTCGTGGATTTGCCGCAGCCGATCCGGGAAGATCGCTCCATTTAACAGCGCAGTGTCCGTGATTTCCGCATACACGATACCGTGTCGCCGGTATTCCCGCGCGATCCACAGCAGCAGATCCTGGAAGAGCGTATTGCCGCGGTAGCGATCGTCCTCCCTGTCGCGCAGCATCTGCTCGGCATAGGCGCCCACTTCCCGATCCGGGATGGCGGAAATGCTGATACCGCTTAGAGGTTCATCCGAAGCCACGCCCTTTGTGAAAACGTAGCGATACAGATATACCTTTTCCAGGTCTGCAAAAACAGCCTGTCCATCCTTGGGGATGGTAAGGGAGTTGCGGATACGGCCGATGTTATAGGCGGCGTCGGCGGGATTGCCTAAAATGAGCTCGGCAAAATTGATAAAGGTATAGTCGTCGATGCGCCTCTCACGGTGCTTGCCGGTCAGATTCAGTTCGCCCAGTGAGGCCTCCGCCGCTTTTCGCTTTTCCTCCAGTGCGGCGATCTGGCTCGCGGTACAGCGCAGCGAAAGCTTCTTGATATAATAATAAGGATAGCGGATCTGATGCGTGATGCCCAGAGCAATCAGCGCATCGGGCGGCAGATTGCCGTTCATATGGGTATGCAGATCCGTTCGGAACTTGCACTCGCCCCGGATGTAGGTTTTGACGATGGTCTTTTCAACGCCCAGCCGATAATCCTTGGTCTGGCTCATCAGCGTCTTGGAGATAGCGGGGATAGAAGCCTTGAGCTCTACACGCCCGTCGGGATAGATGTTCGCGATCTTGGTATTGCCCAGGCGCAGGATATACATTTTCCGGTTGTCCCCGTCATAATAGCTGGGGATTTCGCCGCGGATGACCTTCAAACCGTTCTCGTCCTCATCGGTCTGAAGCTCGCAGAGCCGGGCCAGGTTGCAGATCAGATTGCCGGAGCGATGGTTGGGCGTGCGGATGACATAGTCCAGGCGCTCCCCTTCCATGTAAAGGTCAACCGCCAGGTCTTTTTCTCTGTCCAGATAGAACTGCTGAAAAAAGATCATCTTGCCAGCTCCTCTCATGTTTGTTCTATTTTGCCATTCCCCACGGCGCTTGTCAAGGCGCGTTTCGGGCCCAGCAGCGCACAATTACAAGATCAGCAACACGGCATAGCTTCCTTGCGTCAGGCCGCCGTCGGCGGCCTCATTTATTATTTCAGGAGGTCAACGGTTCGAAGCGAAAATAAAAAAAGAAGCACTTGCTTTTGCAAGTACTTCTTTTGGGTGGAGACAGACGGGATCGAACCGTTGACCTGTCTGACCTTCGGTCAGCCAGGGTTGACCTGTCTGACCTTCGGTCAGCCAGGCCGCCATCGGCGGCCTCATTTATTATTTCAGGAGGTCAACGGTTCGAAGCGAAAATAAAAAAAGAAGCACTTGCTTTCGCAAGTACTTCATTTTGGTGGAGACGGACGGGATCGAACCGTTGACCTCCTGAATGCCATTCAGGCGCTCTCCCAGCTGAGCTACGCCCCCATCTGTGAAACCGCGTTTCTCACGCGCAAGAGGTATATTAGCAGAGACGCATCAAAAAGTCAAGGCTTTTTTTCTCGCATCTTCCGTTTTTTTCTAAACCAGCACGGTTGATTCACGCTAAGCCTTGAAATTGCAAGCAAAAGCCGCCCCAGCGGGGCGGCTTTTTTCATTAAATTCGATCGTGTTCAGGGCCTGCGGCCGCTGCACAGATAGAACACCGTCAGCAGACCGGGGCCGCAGTGGGCGCCGATAACGACTCCGAGACCGGTGATCGTGATCTCCCCCACCATGGGATAAGCCTTCCTGATCTCGTCGCGCACATATTCCGCGTCCTCGCGGCAATCAGCCTGGAGGATATTGATCTCAATGCCCGTCGGATCGATCAGCGCCAGGTCGTCCTTGACGCCGCACAGGATCTCGGAGAGCGCCGCCTTGCGCCCCCGGACCTTCTTTGCTACGTCCAGCGTGCCCCGGTCCGGAACGTACAGCACCGGCTTGACAGACAGAAGCGAGCCCACCAGCGCCGCGCTGTTGGAGACGCGCCCGCCCGCCTTAAGGTAGTTCAGATCATCCACTGTAAAACGGTGGGCAATGCGCAGCTTGTTCTCCTCGCCCCAGGCAATGACCTCGTCATAGCTCATCCCCTGCTCGGCACGTGCGACCATGTTCTTGACCAGAAGACCCAGACCGCCGGAGATGCAGCGCGTATCCATCAGATACAGTCTTCTGTCCGGGAACTCGTCCTTCATCATCTCGCCGGCCAGTCTGCACTTTTCATACGATACGGACATCTGCTGGGACATGTCCAGGAAGATCACGTCCTTGCCTGTCTGGAGCAGCGAGCGGAAGAAATCCGCATAGATGAACTCGTTGATCATGGAGGTTTTCAGCCGGTCGCCCCTGCGCATGCCCTTGTACACACGGTCTCTGGTCTCCTCGCGGCAATCGTCCTCGAAGAGCGTATCGCCGACGGTGTAGGTGTACGCCACAAAGGGGATCTGGTGTTCTTCCAGATAAGTCCTTGTCAGATCGGAGGTGGAGGAAGTCGCAATAATGTAATCCTGCATCAGTTAGCCTCTCTTAATTCAAAAAATTGATAGACTTATTATAGCATTGATCGCGACTTTTGTCACCATATATTTCCTTTTATCTCAAGACGACCGTAAACTCGATCTCGCCCTCATGCGGACACGCGGCTGTAATAGAGCCCTTGTGGGCCTCGGCAATCCCCCGGGCAATGGACAAACCGACGCCAAAGCCTTTTTTCGTCCCGGAGTGGGATTCATCCGCCCGATAAAAGCGGTCAAATAGCTTGCCCAGGGCCTCCGGCGTCAACGGCTCGCAGGGGTTGGTCTGGCGGATCACCACGGCGCCGTGCTCCCTGTCAGCACTCAGGCGGATGGCCCCGCCGGGCAGCGTATACTTGATCGCATTGTCCATAAGAATGGAAACCAGTTGGCGTACCGCCGTCTCGTCGCCCTGATAGCGCAGGCCGTCGGCTATGCTCAGTTCCAGGGCGTGACCTTCATTCTCGGCACTGTCGCGGAAGGACTCGGCCGTCTCCTGCACCGCGCCGCTGAAATCAAATTCGGTAACGGTCAGCGGCGGCTCCTCCTCATCCATGCGGGAGAGGGTGACCAGCGCGTTGACCAGCTCCGTCATCTTCTGGGTCTGGGCCGCTGCCTTGTCGATCCACTTGGACTGGCCGACCTCCATTTCCAGCACCTTCAGCGAGGTGGTCATGACCGTGAGCGGTGTTTTCAGCTCGTGGCTGGCATCGGTAATGAACTGCTTCTGCTGCCTGGCGCTGCGCACGACGGGATCGATGGCCTTTTTGGAGAAGACGACCACCAGAACATACACCAGTGCCAGGCAGGCCGCGTCCGCAAACAGCGTCAGCAGGAAAACGGTCCGCACGGAGCGGATTTCGGTATAGCTGTCAAGAAACACGGCGCGAAAGCTTCCGTCCGGAAGACAGCTTACCAGGTACTTGTAGCCGCTGTAATAGGCGCTTCCCTCCCCATGCTTGTAAGCGGCGGCAAGGAAATCGTCTGTGTCGTCTTCGCTCACCGAGGCGATATGGCTCAGATCAGAAGCCGTGAGGGTACCGTCGGCATCGTAATACAGGACAAAATAGCGGGTGGAAAAGGGCGTCTCGGAATTAAAGCGCTTGTCGCCGCGCTTTTCAAACCAGCCCATATCATCATCCCTCTCGCCATGAGTGCCGTGGAAGGGCTCGTCGGTGGGCGGCATCTGTTCCATCCAGCCGCCGCGCTCAAAGCTGAGCATGTCCAGCAGAGAATCCAGATCCGCGTTTACCGAGATATAGTTCGCCACGTTCACCACGATGGTCAGAAGCAGCATCACCAGCCCCATCGAGAGCATGGCGATGCGGATGAAGCGCTTGCGCAGCCGTCCGATCATTTGCCTTCCTCCAGTACGTAACCCATACCGCGGTTGGCGCGGATCGATACTTCGGAGCCGATGGACTTCAATTTCTTGCGCAGGTTGGAGATATGCACCCACACCACGTTGATCTCAGCGTCGCTGTCCCAGCCCCAGATACGTTCCATCAGCTTGTCGACCGAAAAGAGGATCTTTGGCGAGCGCAGGAACAGCTCCATGAGCTGGAACTCACGGCCGGAGAGCCGCACCGACTCGCCGCCGCAGCTGAGGATCCCGGTAGAGGAATCCAGCGCAAGATCGCCGAAAGTCAGCACGGTGGGCTTGAACTCCCCCGCCCTGCGCAGCAGGGCGCGCACACGCGCAAGCAGCTCGTCCGGGGCAAAGGGCTTGGGCAGATAGTCGTCCGCTCCGGCGTCAAAGCCCTCCACGCGGTCATCCTTCTGCGCCTTGGCCGTCAGCATCATGATAGGGGTAGACAAGCCCTCGTCACGCAGACGGCGCAGCACCTCGATCCCGTTCATTTTGGGCATCATAACATCCAGGATGATGGCGTCATAACCGCCCTCGCGGGCATAGTCATAGGCGTCGGCGCCGTTGTACACGGCCTCGACAGTAAACTGGTTTTTCTCAAAAAAGGCCGTCAGAGCCTCCGCCAGATCGATTTCATCCTCCGCAATCAGCAGTTTCATCGTGATCCCCCGTTTTTTTCATATAGTACAGTTATACCTTAGTTGTGCAATCATTTCAAGTAAGGACATGGTAGCGGATCAACCTTAATTCTCCCTAAAGCTTGAAGAAAAGTAAGGAATACGGTATAATACCTCAAAAAAGAGCAGGAGGCTGACCGAATATGCTGACGATCCGTTTTATCAAGCTGCGCGAGGGTGCGCAGATCCCGCGCAAGGCGCACGAGGACGATGCGGGCTTCGACCTGTACGCCTCGGAGGATTTCACGCTCAAGGCCCACGGCTTTGGCTGTGTGCCCACCGCGATCGCCATGGAGCTGCCTGCCGGCTACGAGGCGCAGGTTCGTCCGCGCAGCGGTCTGGCCGCGAAACACGGCGTGACGGTCCTCAATGCCCCCGGCACGATCGACGCCGGGTATCGCGGCGAGGTAAAGGTCATTCTCATCAACCATGGTGAGGAGGATTTTGCCATCACCGCCGGCATGCGTATCGCCCAGCTGATCCCCTCTCCTGTGATTCCCGCCGTATTTGAAGAGGTCACGGCTCTGGACGACAGCGACCGCGGTTCGGGCGGCTTCGGCTCCTCCGGCACCAATTGAGTCCCTGATCGCACAAAAGTCCCCTGCGGCGATATGCCGCAGGGGACTTTTTTATATTCCCATGATTTCTTATTCGTCTCCAAAGATGATCTCGCAGTTGGGCAGGGCCGCCTGCAGCTCCGCCACCTGCTCTTCTGTCAGCGGATTGCCGCGCAGATTCAGCCATTGCAGCTTCGTCAGCTTGGTCAGCGGCGTGAGAGACGAAATGTTGTTGCCGGAGATATCCAGCCGCTCCAGCTGCTCCAGATACATGAGGGGCGTTGCGTCGGAAATGCGGTTGTTGCCCAGCTTGAGCTCGCGCAGCGGCGCGCTCATATACTGGAACATGTAGATATTCTCGATATCGTTGCCGCCCAGGTCCAGCTTTTCCAGCTTCTTAAAGCGGTTGAGCATTGATATATCCGAAATGCCGCGGCCGAAGAGAGAAATCTCCGTGGCGTTTTCGCGAAAGCTCTCCCCCTCCACGGTGATGGAGTACAGCAGCTGCGAGTGCTGCACCTGACAGCCGCGCAGCTGAGCCTTCAGCGCGTCCACCGCCTCGCCGGACAGATTGGGATTATCATAGAGGCGCAGGACATCCAGGCTGCTGAGTCCATACAGGCCGGGCAGCATCTCGTCGGTCAGTCCGACGGATTCCAGACCCAGCTTATGCAGATTCGTCAGTTTGCCAACGCCGGACAGATCGGAAATGGGATTAAAGGCCAGATACAGCTCTGTCAGCTGGGACAGCGAGCCCAGCGCAGCGGTGCCGGTGATCCCGTTGCCCTCGGCGTTGATTGTGCGCAGCGAGCTCATGGCCATCAGCGGGCGCAGATCGGTCACCAGGTTATCCTTGATGCAAAGCCATTCCAGCTTGGGCAGGTCCATCAGCGGGGACAGATCGGACACCTGGTTGCCTGTAAGGTCCAGAGATTTAAGCTCCCTGCAGACGCTCAGCGCGGACAGATCGCTGATGCCCATGTTGCTCAGATTCAGTTCCTTGGCGTCCGTTTTGAAGGAGACCCCGCCCAGGGTGACCTCGCTGACTGTCTCAATGGCGGTCTCGCTGTGAATGATGCAGTTGGGAAGCGCGGAGGCCAGCGCCTTTAGCTGCTCTTCGCTGATCGTGCAGCCCCGGATGGAGAGCATCTCCAGCTGAGACAGAGAATAGAGCGGTGAAAAATCGGTTGCCGTGGTAAAGGGATTGTTGTCCAGATACAGGGTTTTCAGCTCCCGCAGGCCGGACAGCGGCGTCAGGTCGCTGATCAGATTGTCCGACAGATCCAGGAAGGTCAAGCCACCCAGGGATGCCAGAGGCGAAATATCCGACAGACGGTTGCCCGTCAGCGTCAGCGAGCTAAGAGAGTAGAGCTTTACCACGTCCTGCAGCATGCCGTCGCCGAGCCCCGTGCTGCGCAGCGACAGCGAGCTGGTCCCGGCTTCGAACTGGCGCCCGGCCACCGTGATGAGCGATTCGCTCTTCTCTTCGCTGAGCTTGCGCTTGATCTCGCCGATACGGGCCGAGATCACCACATTGCTCTTGTCCTGCTTGTACATCTCTTCGAGCAGAGACAGGGCCTTGTTGTAGTTCCCCTGCTGCTCATAGCAGTCCACCATCAGCATGCTGCACTCCTCCGTCTGGGAGATGGAGGACGCGCGGCGCAGACTGGCCAGAGCGCTGTCATAATCGCCGTTGTAATAATCCTGCAGCGCACTGGAGTAATAGGTGTTGTAGCTGCGCTGCTCCGCCGCGCCCTTGAGAATAAAGGCGACGACGATGATCGTGGCGGCTGCCAGGGCAGTGAAAACGATATACAGCGTACGCTTCTGCGCACGTTTCTTTTTCAGTTCGGCCGCTCTTTTCTTTGCCGTGATGGCGGCCTGCTGCGTCGTAAACGAAGCGGTCTCGTGTTTTCCGGTAAAGGCTTTGGACGCAGCCGTTCTGCCGGTTTCCTTCATGGTATCACCACCTGTGCCGCAGGGCACTTATCCTGTGTTTTACTGCTCGCTTTCAGAGCCGGTGCCGGGCTCGGACGAGTCGATCAGAAGACTGTCAAGCGTATCGTCCCCCGCCGGTTCAACAGCCACAGGCTCCTCCGGGATAGAGAGCTCTTCGTTTCCGGCCGGTTCGGCCTGGTTTTCGGCCGCCTCTTCGGTCTCGGGAGCCAGAACGACCGGGTCTTTGATCTTGGGCAGCTCAACTTCTTCCTTGACCGGCTTTCTGCGGCGGATAGCCAGGGAGACAAGCAGCATGGACAGTACAATGCCAATGGCGGAAAGCAGGGCCATCCCCTCGGCAAAGCTGATGGGCTCGGCCGCCAGAACAAAGGCGGGATAGGCAACGGCCCAGCACTGATATACCAGGATTCCGAGAAAAACGATCACGTTCAGCCACTTGGTGCGGATCAGATTGGTGAGCGTCGCCGTATACACGAACACAGCCAGAAACGCCAGCGCGATGCAGATAAACATGGGCCAGCTGGGATTGTGATCCACCTCCGCCAGAATGAAGAAGGCGGCCCCGCCCAGGACAGGCAGAATCGTGGTCCACAGGGCGATGCGCCCGAAAAAGAGCAAAAAGAGGATCATCAGCACAGCGCTTCCCACCGGCAGCGCGATCTGCGTGGCCAGCTGGAACATATCACCCCAGCAGTGCAGGGTCCCCAACAGGCGAAAGACCATGGACAGCGCCAGGATCGTCACCGCGGCATGCACAAAAAAGCTGCCCTTTTCCACATAAAAACCCTTATGTTGTTTTTTCTGTTTTTCCATATGGCAGGCACCCCTTCCGATAAGAGAATATGGTTGTCATAATTTTGTTGTCATAATCCATTGCACATTATACCACAGCATTTTCAATTAATCTACACCTTTTTTGAAAATGCGCGCAAGCCGCAAAAAGGCCCGAAAACCAAAGGTTTCCGGGCCATTAGGGCAAATGCTCTTATTCTTCGACGCTGAAGTCGTCCTTACCGGCGCCGCAGAGCTCGCAGGCGAAATCTTCGGGAAGGTCTTCCCATTTCACGCCCTGCTCTTCTTCGTCGTAGACCCAGCCGCAGAGATTGCAAACGTACTTCATGAATATAGCCTCCTTTGTAAGATAAGTTCAGGTAAAATCAAACAGATTCAGTCCGACCTCGCTGTCAAAGCGGCGGCCCACATTTCCGGAAAGCAGCCGGATGAACATTTCACAGGTCGCGCTGACGACGGCGCGGTTCAGATGACCGCCCACCACGCTGCCGTCAGTCCCGCCGACGCTCATGTGCAGGTGGGGATAAAAGGCCCCGTCCTTGCGCGTGATGCTGCCGGTGAGGGAGACGATCTCGTAATCGCCGGTGAAGTGATTGGCGTGGTACTGCTTTTCCGCGGTATGGAACACACCGACGGTAACGTCGCCCACCGCGCCCAGCGCGCTGACCTCGGCAAGGTAGATATCCTCCCGCCGGGCGATCTCGCCCAGCTGCTCGATGATCTCCTCACCCCGGTCGATCCGGGCGACGATCGTGTCGCCAAAGCGCCTGTAATCCATTGCTTACTTGAAGTAGCGGTCCAGCAGGCCCTTGAACGCCTTGCCGTGACGGGCCTCGTCGCGGGCCATCTCATGAACGGTGTCGTGGATGGCGTCCAGATTGTACTTCTTGGCGAGCTTGGCCAGCTCGAACTTGCCGGCGGTGGCGCCGTTCTCGGCGTCGACACGCATCTCCAGATTCTTCTTGGTGCTGTCGGTCACGACCTCGCCGAGGAGCTCGGCGAACTTGGCGGCGTGCTCGGCTTCCTCAAAGGCGGCCTTTTCCCAGTACAGGCCGATTTCCGGATAGCCCTCGCGGTGGGCGACACGGGACATGGCCAGATACATGCCGACCTCGCTGCACTCGCCGTTGAAGTTGGATCTCAGCTCGTCGATGATATGCTGCTGCACGTCTGCCGGGACATCGGCGCCGAAGTTCTTGCCGACACCGACAACATGCTCGGCGGCCCAGGTCAGTTCACCCTTCATCTCGGTGAAGCGGGAGCCGGGGACCTTGCACTGGGGGCAGAATTCAGGGGGCGTATCGCCCTCATGGACGTAGCCGCAGACGGGGCAAACCCATTTTTTCATAAGTATTTCTCTCCTTAATTGTATGAAATTATTGGTGCTCAGGTGTGGCTTCAATATATCATGATGCCGCATTTTTGTAAAGTTAATTATCGGTTAAATCCTGCTCCGCGACAAGGGCGGCAAGAGCCGGTCCCGCGGCCTCGCCAAAGAGCCTTACGGCGGCAAGGGCTTCCTGCAGCGTGTTGCCGTTGCTGCCCACCTCCAGGATCATCATGCCGGGGCAAAGCTGCTGGTTATAGCGCTGGGGGACCACGGTCAGCGGCCTCATGAGGGTTGGATGGGCGCGCAGCACGGCATCCTGCAGATAAAGCGCAAGAGAAAGGTTCTCCCGCCAGTTCGGGTGTTCCAGGCCGCTCTCGTCGGTACCGACCAGCAGCATGGCCTGGCTGGCGCATGTCCCTTCTTCCTCCGCCACCGTTTTATAGATCACGCCGTCGGAGCCCAGAGCGTCCCTGTGCACGTCAAAGACGACGCGGATGGTGGGATACTCCTTGAGATACTGCTCCACCGCAGCGCCGGATCGCCCGTATGAGCCGGTGTAGCTGGGATAATCGTACACGCCGCGGTCGTGGATCACGTTCAGCCCCGCACTCTCCAGCAGTCTGGAAAGCTCATCGCCCACGCGAATAATGTTGTGCTCGCTGTCCTCGGTGCGGGTGGTATCGCTCGCTTCATAGCGATCCAGCCCCGCAGGCGTATAGGCTTCAGAGGAATGGGTGTGGATGATCAGGATCTGCGGGCCATCCGCTGGCAGTTGAACGTTGCAGCCGGCCTCGATCACCGCGCCGGGGTCAACGGGATAGCCTGTCTCGTTTTTGATCAGCGCTTCGCCGGAGATGGTCATGGCCACGGCCTCGTCCGCATCGGAGGGAGAGAAAAAAGTCTCCTCCCAGTCCTCCGACGCCGATCCCGGCCCCTGGATCACACTGACCGTGCAGTCCCGCTCGGCACTTTTCTCCGCGCGGGCAGCGCTCTCGGATGCGCGCTCCGCAAGTCCCTGCGGCGGCTTTCCGGTTTCTTCTCCCCTGCCGCCCGCCGCCAGATACAGCAGCAGCACCGCCGCGCCCAGCAGCGCCAGCTTTTTAGCGTCACCCATTTGTACTCCCCTGCCTTTCTCCACATCGTATGCACGCTGCACCGCGCGATATGCCGCCCTCTCTTGACGGGAGGCGCGCAGGGGTGGTATCATGCAGAAAAGCACGCAAAGGAGAGAAAAACCATGACGTTTACGTATCGCCCCAAGGGCGTTTGTTCCCAGCTGATGGAGATCGAGATCGAGGACGGCAAGCTGCAGTCGCTGAATGTGATCGGCGGCTGCGACGGCAACCTCAAGGGGATTTCCCGTCTCGTAGAGGGGATGGAGGTCGAAGAGGTCATCCGCCGTCTGGAGGGTGTGCGCTGCGGCCGCAAGTCCACCTCCTGCCCCGACCAGCTGGCCCAGGCGCTGAAGGCCTCCCTGTCCGAGGCGTAAAGCATGCTGGAAGAGGTTCTGCGCGAAGGCTTTTCGTCTCTTGGGCTAAGCCTGGATGAAAAGGCTCTGGCGCGCTATCGTCTGTACGCCGATGAGCTGGAGGAGACCAACCGCGTAATGAATCTGACGGCCATCACCGGTGAGGACGAGGTGGCACGGCTTCATTTTCTGGACAGTGCTGCTCTCCTGACCCTGGCGGATTTTTCGCACAAGCGGGTAATCGACGTCGGTACCGGCGCCGGTTTTCCGGGTCTTGCGCTGAAGATCGCACGGGAGGATCTGTCACTGGTGCTGTTGGACAGTCTGGACAAACGGGTTGGCTTTTTAAAGAGCTGCTGTGAAAGGCTCGCGCTCACCGATGTGGACTGTGTGCACCTGCGGGCCGAGGAGGCTCCCGCGGAGTATCGCGGCGGCTTTGACATCGCCGTATCCCGTGCGGTGGCAAGGCTGAATGTGCTGTGCGAGCTGTGCATGCCCTTTGTGAAAAAAGGCGGGCTGTTTATTGCCATGAAAGCCAGCGATCACGCCGAAGAGCTTGCGGAGGCAAAGCGCGCCGTCGCCCTGCTGGGAGGCGAGCTGGAGCGCGACATTGCCTATACAATTCCCGGCACCGACGTGGTGCACAGCGCGATCCTGATCCGCAAAACCGGAGACACGCCGGGCAAGTACCCGCGCCGCTGGGCGCAGATCAAAAAGCAGCCGCTGTAACGTGACCGCTTTCACGAATGAACGATAGCAGGAGGGAAGCCGCGCGACGCGGCTTCCCCCGCTTTATGACGGGCGCCTTTTCCGATGATATGAAAAAAGTACTCGATGAAAACCTGATTTACGAAATCCTGTCCGTCGTGGAGGAGATCCCCTGTGGGAAAGTCGCCTCCTACGGGCAGATCGCGCGGTTGATCGGCCGGGATCGCAACGCCCGTCTGGTTGGCAGGGTGCTATCCGACGCCGAGCGCTACGGCGATTACCCCTGCCACCGGGTGGTAAACCACGCCGGACGCACAGCGCCGCACTTTTATGAGCAGGAAGCGCTGCTGCGTGCCGAGGGTGTGGCCTTTCTGCCGGGTGGGAACGTGGATATGAAGCATTTTCAATGGGACTGCTAAGCCAGGCAAACGACGGAGGTTGATATGAAGAGTGAAAACATCCCCGCGCCGGAGCGGATCGAAGTTCGTGGCGCGCGGGTTCATAATCTCAAGAATCTGGATGTGGACATTCCCCTCCACAAGCTGGTCGGGATCGCTGGCGTATCCGGCAGCGGCAAGTCCTCGCTGGCCCTGGGCATTCTGTATGCCGAGGGCTCACGCCGGTATCTGGAATCGCTGTCCACCTATACACGCCGCCGGATGACGCAGGCCACCCGGGCCGAAGTGGATGAGGTGCTGTATGTGCCCGCCGCGCTGGCGCTGCACCAGCGTCCCGGCGTGCCCGGTATTCGCAGTACCTTCGGGACCGGGACGGAGCTCCTCAACAGTCTGCGCCTGATGTACTCCCGTCTGGGCAGCCATCGCTGCCCCAACGGTCACTACGTGCCCCCGTCCGTAAACGTGGCTGCGGACAGGCCTCTTGTCTGCCCGGAATGCGGTGTCAGCTTTTACGCCCCGGGTGCGGAGGAATTGGCCTTCAACAGTCAGGGCGCCTGCAAGTGCTGCGACGGCACCGGTATCGTGCGCACGGTGGACGAGTCCACGCTGGTTCCGGATGAATCGCTGAGCATCGACGAGGGCGCCGTGGCCCCCTGGCAGACGCTGATGTGGTCTCTGATGAAGGATATTGCCCGGGAAATGGGCGTGCGAACCGACGTGCCCTTCTGCCAACTGACCGAGAAAGAGCGTGACATCGTCTTTCACGGACCGGCCGTAAAGAAGAATATCATCTATCAGAACAAAACAAGCGGCGCCGCAGGCGACATGGACTTTACCTATTTCAACGCCACCTACACCGTGGAAAACGCCCTGTCCAGGGTCAAGGACGAAAAGGGCATGAAACGGGTCGAGAAGTTTTTGAAGCAGAGCGTCTGCCCGGAATGCGGCGGCACGCGCCTGTCTGACGCAGCACGTGCTCCCCTGCTGCGGGGCATCAGTCTGGCCCAGGCCTGCACGATGACGCTCTCCGAGCTTGTGGACTGGGTGGACGGCGTTCCGGCCTCTCTGCCGGAGGAGATGCGTCCCATGGCCGAGCGCATCGGCGAGTCCTTCCAGGACGCGGCCCGACGGCTGATGGAGCTGGGGCTGGACTATCTGACGCTGGATCGGGCAGCCTCTACGCTCTCCACCGGCGAACGGCAGCGGATGCAGCTGGCCCGCGCCGTGCGCAATCGCACCACCGGCGTCCTGTATGTACTCGACGAGCCTTCCATCGGTCTGCACCCGGCCAATCTGGAGGGATTGCGCGGTGTGATGCGCGATCTTCTTGCCGACGGCAACTCGGTGATTCTGGTGGATCACGACACCAATGTGCTCAAAGAAGCCGACTGGCTCATCGAGCTGGGCCCGGAGGCCGGCGCCGGTGGCGGGACCGTTATTGCCCAAGGCAGCGTGGACGAGGTGGCACGAACCCCCAACTCCCGCATCGGCGGTTTTCTGTCCGGCAGCGCATCCATCCAGGCGCGCCCCTGCATTGCGGAACAGGACCTGTTCGCCCAGGGGCGGATCCATCTGTCTACGTCTCAAATCCACACTGTGCAGCCTTTGGATGTGGACTTTCCCAAGGGGCGTCTCATTGCCGTGACCGGCGTATCCGGCTCCGGCAAGACCACGATGGTTCTGGAAAGCCTGATCCCCGCGCTGGAGGCCACTGTCAAAGGGCAGAAGCTTCCGGCGCATGTGAGGGAGATCACGGCAGAGGGAATTGCGCAGGTGAAGCTCATTGACGCCACGCCCATCGGTATCAATGTGCGATCCACCGTTGCCACGTATGCCGACGTCCACGACGAGCTGCGAAAGGTCTACGCCCGTACTGCCGACGCCAAAGCCCGGCGCCACAAGGCGGGAGACTTCTCCTACAACACCGGTTCACTGCGCTGTCCTACCTGTGACGGCACCGGCTCCATCAGCCTGGACGTGCAGTTTTTGCCGGACGTGGATATCCCCTGCCCGGACTGTCACGGCTCGCGCTACGCCAAAGACGCGTATTTTATCCGCCGGGCGGCGAAGGGAAACGGAAAAGCCCTGTCTCTGCCGGAGCTGATGGCGCTGAGTGTGGACGAAGCGCTCGCGGTATGCGGTGACCTGCCCCTGGTGGTCCGGCGTCTCAGGGTGCTCAGCGAACTGGGGCTTGGCTATCTGACACTCGGGGAACAGACGCCCAGTCTCTCCGGAGGCGAAGCCCAGCGGCTGAAGCTGGCCAGCGAGATGGGCCGCGGCCAGTCAGACAGCGTCTTTGTGTTCGACGAACCCACCATCGGTCTGCACCCGCTGGATGTGCAGACGCTCCTGCAGGTGTTCCGACATCTGATCGACAACGGCGCGACGGTGATCGTGATCGAACACGATCTGGACGTGATCCGCAACGCGGACTATGTGATCGACATGGGTCCGGGCGGCGGTGTACGCGGCGGCAGGATCGTGGCCCAGGGCACGCCGGAGAGAATCGCCGCCTGTCCGGACAGTCTCACCGGACGGTATCTGACAAAGGATTTCTGATAACGAATCTGTATAGAAAAAGAGAGAGGAACCGCGTGGCTCCTCTCTCCTTGCATTTATGCGAAAAATTGCTTATCCCAGCAGGAAGCTTTGCAGCTCCGCCGGCGTTTCAAATAACAGGTTTGCTCCCGCTGCCAACAGCTCCTCGCGGCTGCGAAAGCCCCAGAGCACGGAGGCGCAGTCCATATGGGCGCGCTTCGCCGTCATCACGTCCACCTCCGAGTCACCCACATACAGGCAGTGCTCTTCTTTCACCCCGAGCCTCTGCGCGGCGGCCAGCAGGGTGTCCGGCCAGGGCTTGCGGCGCACTCCGTGGGCCTCGTCCTCCCCCACTGCGGTCTCCAGAAGGCCGGGGAAATGAATGTCGGCCAGTTCCTTTACCGTCCGATCCGGTTTGTTGGACACGATGGCAAGACGAAGTCCCGCACCTCTGAGAGCCGCCAGCAGCTCCGTGATCCCGTCATAGGGGCCGGTGCTGTCGTTGGCGTGGGCGTTATAATAAGGAAGATACCACGCCAGCACCTCGTCGATACGCTCTGCGCTCGTGCCCGCGGGCACCGACAGCTCCAGCAGGCGGCGGGAGCCGTTGCCGACAAAGCGGCGGGTGTCGTCCAGACTCTGTCCGGGGTAGCCGAAATGGGCCATGGTCTGGTTCACCGCCGCGTTCAGATCGCGCAGAGTGTCCAGCACCGTGCCGTCCATATCCAGTAAAACCGCTTGATAGTTCATATGTACCGCTGCTCCTAAAAGACAGATTGAAAAAAACGTTCAGGCGTGGTAAACTTTGTGTACACAAACTCTATTGGAGGGAATAACCATGGAAGGATTCCGTGTTCTTGAAATCAAACAGAGCGTTTTTGAAAATAACGACCGCGAGGCGGACAAGCTCAGAAGCGAGTTGAAGAAAGACAAGGTCTTTCTGCTCAACCTGATGAGCTCTCCCGGCAGCGGCAAGACCACCACGCTCCAGCGCACGATCGCCGCGCTGAAGGATGAGTTCCGCATCGGCGTCATGGAAGCCGATATCGACTCGGACGTGGACGCCGCCACTATTGAAAAGACCGGTGCGAAGGTCATCCAGCTGCACACCGGCGGCATGTGCCATCTGGACGCGGGCATGACCCGTCAGGGTCTGGAGGGGCTGGACGTCAACGACGTGGACTTTGCCATTCTGGAAAACATCGGCAATCTGGTCTGCCCGGCGGAGTTTGACACCGGTTCGTCGAAAAACGCGATGATCCTGTCCGTCCCCGAGGGAGACGACAAGCCTCTGAAATACCCGCTGATGTTCTCCATCTGCGACGTGCTGCTGATCAACAAGATCGATGTGCTGCCCTACTTTGACTTCGATATGGAAGCCTGCGAGAAGTACGTTCGCCGCCTGAATCCCAACATGAAGATCATCCCCATCTCCGCCAGGACCGGCGAGGGGATCGAGGAATGGGCCGACTGGCTGCGTGAGCAGATCCGCGCCTGGAACGAGGACTGAGTTTTTCCTTCGCTCATACAATCGCCTGAGACGTTTCGTCTCAGGCGATTTTTTATTTGTTCTTCTGATAGAGATACCAAAGGCCCTTAAGCAGCAGGTCGTCGTCGCAGATGATCGCATGGCGGCACCAGGGGGTGATGCTGCCTGCCAGACCGCCGGTGGCCACCACCTTGCATTTCTCGCCCAGCTCCTCTTCCATGCGCTCGATCATGCCGTCGATCATGGAAGCCGTACCGAACACCGCACCGGAACGCATGCAGTCCACCGTGTTGGTGGCGATGCACTGCTTGGGCGCGCTGATGGAAATATCGGGCAGCAGGCTCGTCCCCGCCGCCAGTGCGTTGTACGAAAGCTTGATGCCCGGCAGGATCGCGCCGCCGCGGAAATTGCCGCCGCGATCCACAACCGTGCAGGTCGTGGCCGTACCCAGATCCAGAACGATGACCGGCGTACCGTAGTACTGCATAGCCGCCACGCCGC
Organism: uncultured Eubacteriales bacterium; assembly: GCA_900320465.1. Taxonomy (GTDB): domain Bacteria; phylum Bacillota; class Clostridia; order Oscillospirales; family Oscillospiraceae; genus Limivicinus. The sequence continues at coordinate 18,481 of ONSQ01000009.1, read as the reverse complement.
CGGTGATCAGATCACCCGCCACGGTGCCGGGGTCGTCTACGCGCACGTTCATCCCCGTCTTCATGCCCGGGCCCACCACCATGCAGTCCAGTCCGGTCAGGAGCTTGACCGCGCGGCAGAGCGCGCCGGTCACCTGCGGTACCACGGAGGAGAGGATCGCGCCGTCAAAGGCTTCGATCGCCATGCCGTAGGCGTAAAAGATTTCCTTGAGCTTGATGGTGTATTCCGCCTCGGTCTCGCGGGTATCGGTGTGGATGCGCACCACGTTGCGGATTTCCCCGTTGTCGATGCTGCCGATCACAATATTGGTATTTCCCACGTCTATGGCAAGGATCATGTTTCTATCTCCTTTTTGATGTTTCTTCCGTTCTTGCATGTTTTTCCGAGGCTGCACACCGCCCGCGGCACTCTAAAAACCGCGGCGCTCTGAAAGTCAATTGTTGGTGCCGTGGTGCGCGCCGAAGCTCGTCTCATCCAGAGGCTTGAAGGTGTAGCCGTGGTTGCGGCCCCAGATGATGATGTTTTCCACCGCGTCCACGCTGAAGCCCTTGATGTCGTGCTGAAGCACCACGCAGACCGTGTGCTCGCTGCAGCCGTTCTTGACGTTCTCGGCCACCCGATAGGTGGAGGTGGTTTCGCCCGCGTCGCCGCTGGTCACGTTCCAGTCGAAGAAGACGTAGCCCATATCGGTCATATAGCGCGCCAGGCGGGACATGATGCCGTAGTTGTAATTTCGGCTGACGGTGTTGCTGCTGCCGCCGGGGAAGCGGAACAGGCGGGTGTAGCTGCCGGTCTGGGAGTAAATCAGCTCCTCCGTCGCCTGGAAGTCGTCGAAGAAGGCCTGCTCATTGGCATAGATGCGGCTGTAGTCGTGCGTATAGCTGTGTACGCCGATGGCGTGTCCCTCACGATAGGCGCGGCCGATCATGTCGTCATAGTCCGGCCCGTTGCCTGTGACAAAAAAGGTCGCCTTGACACCGTAATTGGCCAGCAGGTTCAAAAGCCGCTCGGTATAGGGACCCGGACCGTCGTCGAAGGTGAGATAGATCGTCTTTTCCTCCGGCACCACCGTATCCGGCATGGGCTGGGGCACCACGTTGACCACGCGCTTGGCGCTGGCCGTCTCGCCCTGCTCATTCATAATATAATAGTTCAGCTCATAGCTGCCCACGATCCAGGGTTTGACCTCTCCGGTTACCTGGACATAGGCGGTCAGGTCGTTGCCGCTCTCGTCAATGGCCTCAAAGCCGGGATCGGTAAAGGTAAAGTCCGCCGGATAGCTGATTTCCTCGCCGCCCTCCAGACGGATCATCGGCTCGGAAATGCCGTATTCAATGACGCGCTGTACGGTGCTCTCGTTGCCGGAGGAGTCGGTGACGCTGTAATAAATGATGTCGTCGCCCTCGGTGCGGATGACCCGCTCGGTCACATCGCCGTCATAATTGTCAACGGCGCTGAAGCCCTCCTCGCTGTAGCCCACCAGCCAGCTTGCCATATAGCCGTCCTCGTGGTTGAGCGTGATGACTGGAGGTGTGGTATCCCGCACGTGGACCAGCCGGTAGCTGACCGCCTCACGGCCGAAGGCGCTGGCACTGTATTCCAGCGCATAGTCGCCGATCTCGGCGCTGTTGACCTCGCCGCTGATCCGCAGGGTGACTGCAGAGTCCATGCGGCCGAAGAGGTTGCCGGTCAGATAGGCTTCGGCGCCGGGGTCGGCGTATGGCACGCCAACCTCCACGGTTTGCTCGCTGTCTCCCAGAAGGGTGATTTCCACATGACGGTCGTCAATGACGATGGCTGCCGCAACGACGATCACCAGATAGATCAGAGCGATGGCAAAGATCACGGCGACTTTTTTTCTGTGTATTTTCCTGTGCTTTTCCTCGCTCGTCAGTTTGGGCTTTTCTTCCCTCACGTGCGTGCTTTTTTTCTTGTCCTTCACGTCCGCTCCCACCGTTTCGCTGTATTGATCTCTATCGAAGTAGTATACACCATCTTTTGCATTATGTTAACACCTTTTTTGTTAGTTTATGAGATTTAAGAGTTTTTTTCAAGCAGGCACAGTTTTCGTTGCAGTTGAGGGAATAATCTGCTATACTGTGATTTTGTCAGTATTGACAAATGAAACTCTCTGCGGCAGCCAGCCGCGGGGGAAAGGAAGAGAAAATGGAACACAGCGAAAAAACAATGGACAAGATTGTAGCCCTGTGCAAAAACCGCGGCTTCGTCTACGCCGGCAGCGAGATCTACGGCGGTCTTGCCAACTCCTGGGACTACGGCCCCCTGGGCGTGGAATTCAAAAACAACGTCAAAAAGGCATGGCTGAAGAAGTTCGTGCAGGAGAGCGAGTACAACGTCGGCCTCGACGCCGCCATCATCATGAACCCCCAGACCTGGGTCACCACCGGTCATGTGGCCGGCTTCTCCGACCCGCTGCTGGACTGCCGCAGCTGCAAGGCCCGTCACCGCGCCGACAAGCTGATCGGCGACGAGCACAGTGAGGTCAACGTGGACGCCATGAGCTTTGACGAGATGGACGCCTTTATCGCCGAGCACGAGGACATCGTCTGCCCCGTGTGCGGCAAGCACAACTTTACCCCCATCCGCAAGTTCAATCTGATGTTCAAGACCGCCATCGGCGTGACCGAGGACTCCTCCTCTGTCTGCTATCTCCGTCCGGAGACGGCCCAGGGCATTTTTGTCAACTTTGCCAATATCCAGCGTACCACCAGACGGAAGCTGCCCTTTGGCGTCTGCCAGGTGGGCAAGGCCTTCCGCAATGAGATCACCCCGGGCAACTTTACTTTCCGCACCCGCGAGTTTGAGCAGATGGAGTGCGAGTTCTTCTGCAAGCCCGGCACCGATCTGGAGTGGTTCGCCTACTGGAAGGACTACTGCCAGAAGTGGCTGCTGAGCCTCGGCATCAAGGAAGAGCATCTGCGCCTGCGCGACCATGAGAAGGCCGAGCTCGCCTTCTACTCCCGCGCCACCACCGATATCGAATACGCCTTCCCCTTCACCGACTGGGGCGAGCTGTGGGGCATTGCCGACCGTACGGATTATGACCTGGGCCGCCATCAGGAGGCCTCGGGCAAGGATCTGACCTATTTCGACCAGGACACCAACGAGCACTATATCCCCTATGTGATCGAGCCCTCCCTGGGCTGTGACCGCGTGGCGCTGGCCTTCCTGTGCGAGGCCTATGACGAGCAGGTCGTGGGCCAGGACAAGAAGGGCAACGACGATATCCGCACCGTGCTGCATCTGCACCCGGCTCTGGCGCCCTACAAGTGCGCGATCCTGCCGCTGTCCAAGAAGGAGATCCTCACCGGCCCCGCCATGGAGCTGTACCGCGAGCTTTCGAAGGAGTTTATGTGCGATTACGACGAGACCGGCTCCATCGGCAAGCGTTACCGCCGCGAGGATGAGATCGGCACGCCGTTCTGCATCACCTTTGACTTCAACACCGTCGGCACCGACACCGATGAAGCCGACCACTGCGTCACGATCCGCGACCGCGACAGCATGGAGCAGGTCCGCATCCCCATCAGCGAGGTCAAGAACTACATCGCCGAGCGCATCAAGTTCTAAGCGAGGCGACGGAACGATGAAAGATGGATTTGTAAAGGTTGCGGCGGCCTCTCCGGTCATCCGGGTAGCCGACTGTGACTATAACGCCGCGCGCGTGATCGAAGCCATCGAGCGTGCTGACGCCGCCGGCGTCAAGGTGCTCGTCTTTCCCGAGCTGACGCTCACAGGCGTAACCTGCGGCGATCTCATCCGCCACGAGGTGCTGCTTCGCGGCGCACGCCGTGCTCTTGAGACCGTCACCGCCGCCACCGAAGACCGCGACATGCTGGTTTTCGTCGGTCTGCCCTTTGCCTTCGGCGCCAAGGTTCTGAGCGTGGCAGCCGTCCTATACCGGGGCGGTATCCTGGCCCTTGTCCCCCGAAGAGCTGTCAGCGGCAGTCCCTTTGCCGCCTATGAGGGCAGCGGCGACTTTGTCAGCGTGGGGCCCTATGAGACGCATCTGTGCGCCGAGGCTCTCTTTACCCATGAGACGCTGGACGGTCTGACCGTCGCCGTCGAGCTGGGCGGAGATCGAAACGATATCGTCTCCCCCGCTGTCGGCTATGCGCTGGAGGGTGCCACGCTGATCGCCCAGATGGCGGACTTCCCCCAGACCGTGTATTCCGATCTGGAGGCGCGCCGCGCCGTCAGCGCCGAATCGAAACGGCTGGCCTGCTCGCTGGTGCTCGCCGCCCCCGGCCGGGGCGAGAGCACGACCGACAACAGCTATTCCGGTCTCTGCCTGGTGGCCGAGAACGGCGAGCTGCTTGCCGAGGAAGAGCGCGCCGACGCACTGGCCGTGTCGGAGATCGACGTGCAGTACCTGCAGAACCTGCGCCGCGCCATGGGCGGCTTCGGCACGCCCGGAATCGACTGCGACGTGGAGTACTGGGGCGATGAGCTCAGCGAAACGGCACTCACGCGCCGCTACCGCAAGCATCCGCATCTGCCCGAGGGCGAGGCCGCGCTGCATACCTACTGCGAGCGCATGCTGGATATCCAGGTCTCCGGCCTTGTCAAGCGCATGGAGTTTGCCCATCTGGATCACTGCGTGGTCGGCATCTCCGGCGGTGTGGACTCCACGCTGGCCGTGATGGTCAGCGCCATGGCGGTCAAGCGCATGGGGCTGCCCTCCACCAACGTGGTTGCCTGCACGCTGCCCTGCTTCGGCACCTCGTCGCGCACCAAGTCCAACGCTATCGTCGTGGCCGAGCAGATCGGCGCCGAGGTGCGCGTGATCGACATTGGCAAGAGCGTGTACCAGCACTTTGACGATATTGGCCACGCCCACGACGATTACTCCATTGCCTTTGAAAACGCCCAGGCCCGCGAGCGCACCCAGGTCCTGATGGACATTGCCAACAAGGTCAACGGCCTTGACGTGGGCACCGAGGATCTGAGCGAGTATATCGACGGCTGGTGCACCTATAACGGCGACCACACCAGCATGTACGACGTGAATATCGGCATGACCAAGACTCAGGTGCGCGCCGCCGTCAGCCACATCGCCGCGCTGACGGACGACAAGGTCCTCAAGGCCGCGCTCTATGACGTGCTGGATTGTCCGGTTACGCCGGAGCTCCTGCCGATCCATGACGATCTGATCGAGCAGAAGAGCGAGGACGCGGTAGGCTCCTACAGTCTGCAGGACTTCTTCACCCACAAGATCCTGATCTGCGGTTTTGACCCGGTCAAGACGCTGCGTCTGGCGAAGCTCGCCTATGGCGATGAGTTTTCCGACGAAGAGCTGATCCGCTGGCTGAGAAGCTACTGCAAGCGTCTGTTCACCCAGCAGTTCAAGCGCAGCTGTCTGATGGACGGTCCCTCGGTGGAGGCCTTCTCCGTCTCGCCGCGTACCGGTCTGCGTATGCCCTCCGACGGAGAGAGCACGCTGTTCCTGCGCATGCTGGACGAATACGAAAGCAGTCTCAAATAAGTACTTCCCCACAGGTGAATCAAGGAGCCGACGCGTGTTTGCGTCGGCTCCTTTTGTCTGCCGGAGCGGTTTTACCGCGGCGAAATTTCGTATGATTAGCCAAAAAATACCTATCCCATCGGTGTGATATGACGATAATGGGCTTTGTTCACAAAAATTCTTTTCTTTAAGGTGCAAAAGTGGTATACTGTTCTCACGAAGAGGCGCAGCATTACACGCAAAGGCGCCGCTTCGAATTCAAGCGCGGCTGACGGTGCCATGCTCGCCGCGGCCGTCATATACAGGAGGAAAGGCAGTATGAAGTTCACTTTCGCCGAGAAAAAGATGGATTCTTCCGAGGATCTGCGCGCGTATGCCATCAAGAAGATCGGCAAGCTCGACCGTTTCTTCAGAAACGAGGGCGATGCTTTTGTCACCTTCTCGATCGAACGCGGCCGCTTCCGCGCTGAGATCACCATCCACAACAACGGGCTCTATTACAGAGCAAGCGAACTGACGAACGACATGTACGCATCGGTCGACTCCGGTGTGGCCGCCATCGAGCGGCAGATCCGCCGGAACAAGACACGCCTCGAGAAGAGACTTCGCGAGGGTGCATTGGAGCGTGACGCCGTACCTGCTTATGTCCCCGCCGAAGAGGAGGACAAAGACGAATTCAAGGTCGTGCGCAGCAAGCGCTTTTCGATCAAGCCCATGGGTGTTCAGGAAGCCATTTTGCAGATGAATCTGCTGGGCCATGAGTTCTTCGTTTTCCGCAACATGGACGCCGAGGATGCGATCTCGGTCGTATATGCGCGCAAAAACGGCGGCTACGGTCTGATCTGCGACGACGGACTGGACGATTAATATAGATCGCGTAGACTCCACCGCGCCGGGGAAAGCTCCCCGGCGCGGTTTTTTTTGCGTCATTTCTCCGATGGCTTGCGGTACATGAAGGAACGCATGGCCTGAATGGCGACTTTGTAAGGCAGCGGGCGAAGCGCGCGATCCGCCTCCACCAGCTTGTCGCGGATAGGGATGCTTTGGGGGCAATGCTGCTCGCACTTGCCGCAGCGGATGCACTGGGTGGCGAACGCAGGCTCCCGGGTAAGACCGACGGTCTGGACAAATTGCGAGCGTCCAGCGAACCTGGATTCGCTAAACATGGTGTTGTAGCTGCGGAAAATACCGGGAATATCCACACCCTTCGGGCAGGGCATACAGTAGCGGCAGCCGGTGCAGCCCACTTTTTCCTTTTCCCGTATGGCGCTTTTGACCTTTTCCAGCGTGGTAAAGTCCTCCGCTGTCAGCGTTCCAGGCAGTGCCTGGCTGGCGGTGCGGCAGTTGGCCTGAACCATCTCCAGCGAGTTCATGCCCGACAGTACGACTGTGACCTCGCTCTGATTGTACAGCCAGCGCAGGCCCCACTCAGCCGGACTCCAGCCACGTCCGCTCTCCGCCATGGCCTTCTTTGCCTTCTCTGGCAGCATGTTCACCAACTTGCCGCCCCGCAGCGGCTCCATGATCATCACGGCGACGCCCTTGGCCGCGGCGGCTCGCAGTCCATCCCGGCCTGCCTGGGCGACCTCGTCAAGATAGTTATACTGGATCTGGCAGAAATCCCAGTCGTAGTCGTTGAGGATTTTCAGGAAGTTCTCCGTGTTGCCATGGTAGGAAAAGCCGATATTGCGGATGGCCCCGCTCTGTTTTTTCTCGGCGATCCAGTCCAGGATACCGACCTTTTTCAGTTTTTCCCACATGGCCACGTCCGTCAGGTGGTGCATCAGATAATAGTCCACATAGTCGGTCCGCAGACGAGAGAGCTCCTCGCCGAAATAGCGGTCCAGCGCGGCTCGGTTGCCGATCAGATACTGCGGCAGCTTCGTAGCCAGGTTCACCTTTTCACGGATATGATTGCGCTCTAAGATCTCGCCCACGGCGGCTTCGCTGCCGGGATAGATATAGGCCGTGTCATAGTAGTTGACCCCGGCACGGTAGGCTTCCAGCAGCTCGCGCTCCGTCTTTTCGATGTCGATGCCGGCGCCCTTTTTGGAAAAGCGCATGCAGCCATATCCCAATATGCTCAGCTCATTGCCGTGTCTGTCCCTGCGATATTGCATCATTCTGCCTTCCTTTCAGTCAACGCCCATTGAATGAGGTCATTCAAAATCGGTTGGAGATTGCGCGCCTTCTCGCTCAGATCGTATTCCACGCGCACCGGTATCTCCAGAAATTCCTCGCGCCGTACCAGCCCGTCCTCCTCCATCTCCTTGAGGGTCTTGGACAGCATGGTGTTGGAAATGCCGCGTATGTTTTTCAGCAGCTCGTTATAGCGGCTCGCTCCGTTGGCCAGCAGCGAGCAGAGGATCGGAAGCTTCCACTTTCCCCCGATCGCGTCCAGCGCCCCCTGCAGTACACAGGACTCCGCGCAGGGGCAATTGTGTTCCCTTGACATGGCGTTCCCTCCTTCATCCGTCAGCCCATAAAGAGTGGTGCTGTGTTGTCAGTATAGCAAGTAAGTTTTTCGTTGTAAAGAAACATTCCGTATCGGCAGTTTTTGGCAGCTTCTGCACCGTTCTACTGACGGTGGATTGCGTTTTCCGGGTTGATCAGCTACACTGGAAGCACTGAAAGTGAAGTAAGGAGCGTGGGAATATGGATCAGCAAGCCATCGGAAATCTGATCGCAGAAGAGCGGAAGCGTCGAGGACTGACCCAGCAGCAGCTGGCGGACCGCCTTGGCGTGACCAACAAGGCGGTGTCCAAGTGGGAGAAGGGCCGTTCGCTGCCGGACGTGGCGCTCTTCGAGCCTCTGTGCCGGGAGCTGGAGCTGAGCCTGTCCGAGTTGCTGGCGGGGCAGCGCATAGAGGAACCGGACCGCCAGAGCGCAGCGGAAAAGCTGCTGGTGGAGTCCATCAGCACGCGCAAGCTGGTCGGTCTGTCGGCCTATCTTTCGATCAACAGTGTGGTCGGCGCACTGCTCTTCATCGGGCCGCTGCTTTTCGCCCATGTTGACGGCCCGCTGCGGGCGCTGCTTACCGGTTTCGGACTGCTGGAATGCGTGCTGACGGTGTATTTCGACTGCACGCTGCCCGGCAAGGAAGAGCGGCGCGCCTCTCTCCTGGTGCGTATCGTCTACGCCCTGTGTCTGTTCACCGCGCTGGCCGCGCTCAACTACCCCGCCTTTGTGCGGGTGGGCCTGCCCATGACAATCTTCTATCTGATTTTCGGCGGCGGCTGCGTACTGTCCGTTCTTCTTTCGCTTCTGATTCGAAAGCTGACAAAATGAAAAGACGGCGGGGATCACCCGCCGTCTTTTTGTCATGCTTCAAAGCTGAATTCAAGATATTTGGAGAATTGTTCGCCTGCCTTGAGGACCGCGCTGGGAAAATGCGGCTTGTTGGGCGCGTCGGGATACTGCTCCGGCTCGATGGCGAAGCCGGCGTTCGGCGCATAGCCGCCGTCCAGAAACTCCCCGGTATAGAGCTGCAGCGCCGGGTAGTCGGTGGTCAGTGTCAGCTTCACGCCGTCGGTCCTGGCAACGCACGCGGGAGAGGCGCACAGCACAAAGGCGTCGTCAAAGTTGCGGCCGATGGGCCGGGACGCGGAGAAATCAAAGTCTCCTTCTGCCGGCAGGACATTCCCGGTGGGGATCAATTCCCTGTCCACCTCCAGGTGTCCGGAGGCATTGATCTGCATCTGCACGCCCAGGATATTGTCCTCTCCCAGTGAGAAATAGATATGCGAAGTCGGGGCGTAGAGCGTGTCGGCATCCGAGACGCCGGAGAACTCCATACGCACGCTCGAATCACTTACACGGTAGAGGACCTTCGCGGTCATGGCGCCCGGAAAGCCGTTGTCGCCGTCCGGGGAGAACAGCGTGAAGCTGACAGCGTCCTCTCCCTCGATCTCGCCGGTCCAGCGCCGTTTGTGCCAGAAGCCGTTCTCGCAGCCGCCGTGGAGCGTGTTGGCGTGATCGTTGACATTAAGCGCACAGCGCCTGCCGCCCAGCGTGAAGGCCGCGCCGCCGATCCGGTTGGCAAAGCGCCCCACCACGCCGCCGGCGCAGGAGCCGCTGGCCTCATAAGCCTCTATCGTATCAAAGCCCAGGATCATCTCCCTGCCGCGGAAGCGCAGACTCAGCGCCGTGGCGCCGTATTCCGTGACCGTCAGGCAGATATCGCCCTTTTCGATGGTGTAAGCGGGGTAACCGCAAAAATCGCCGAGGCGGATCATATGTGTCTCCTCCCAAAAAAATGATGAAAACAGCTTAGTCTTTTTTGTCAAAAAAATCAAGCCTGTTTTATGGCTTTTTAACAATTTTAGTTTTTCCGGCTTGAAAAACCTTGTGGAATTTACAACACATCTTGTTTATTTTCAAAGCATGTTTTATAATGTAACCAGCCAAAAACGGGCAACGACTACGGTCGATTTTGAAGGAGGTCAATCCATGCTTACCAACGAATATCTCAAGCGCGTATACGCCGAGGTTGAGAAACGTGATGCCCACGAGCCTGAATTTCTGCAGGCCGTGCGCGAGGTTTTTGAATCTCTTGAGCTTGTTGTCGACAAGCATCCCGAATGGGAGAAGGCCGGCCTGCTGGAACGCTTTGTGGAACCTGAGCGTGTGATAGAATTCCGTGTCCCCTGGACGGACGACAACGGCGTCGTCCATGTCAACCGCGGCTACCGTGTACAGTACAACTCCGCGATCGGCCCCTACAAGGGCGGTCTGCGGTTCCATCCCTCCGTCAACCTGTCGATCATGAAGTTCCTCGGCTTCGAGCAGATCCTGAAGAACTCGCTGACCACCCTGCCCATGGGCGGCGGCAAGGGCGGCTCGGACTTTGACCCCAAGGGCAAATCCGACGCCGAGGTCATGCGCTTCTGCCAGAGCTTTATGACCGAGCTTTACCGTCATATCGGCCAGTTCACCGACACGCCCGCCGGCGACATCGGCGTGGGCGGACGTGAGGTCGCCTACATGTACGGCCAGTACAAGCGCATTGTTGACCGCTTCGAGGCCGGCGTGCTGACCGGCAAGGGGCTGACCTTCGGCGGTTCTCTGGCCCGCACCCAGGCCACCGGCTACGGCCTGTGCTACTTCTCCGCCGAGGCGCTCAAGCACCTGGCGAACACCAGCTACGAGGGCAAGACCGTCATCGTCTCCGGCTCCGGCAACGTGGCGCAGTACTGTGCCCAGAAGGTCACCCAGCTGGGCGGCAAGGTCGTCGCCATGAGTGACTCCCAGGGCTACATCTACGATCCCAACGGCATCGATCTGCCCAAGCTCTTCGAGATCAAGCAGAAGAGAAGAGCCCGCATCAGCGTCTACGCCGACGAGGTTCCCGGCAGCGAGTATCATGCCGGCTGCCGCGACATCTGGAACGTCAAGTGCGACATCGCCCATCCCTGCGCCAGCCAGAACGAGATGGACGAGAAGGGCGCCCAGGCGCTGGTGGACAACGGCTGCATGGCCGTCTTCGAAGGCGCCAACATGCCGCTGACTCCCGAGGCCATTGAAGTTGTGAAGAGCAACGGTCTGCTCTACTCCCCCGGCAAGGCCTCCAACGCCGGCGGCGTAGCGACCTCGGGTCTGGAAATGAGCCAGAACTCCATCCGCATGTCTTGGAGCTTCGATGAAGTCGACGAAAAGCTGCAGGGCATCATGAAGAACATCTACAAGGCCTGCTACGACGCCTCTGTGGAATGCGGCAAGCCCGGCGATCTGATGGTCGGCGCCAATGTAGCCGGCTTCCTGAAGGTGGCCGAAGCCATGATGGCGCAGGGCATCGTCTGATTCCGAAGAAAAGCGCTTTGCACAACGCTTTTACTCCTTACTGGTCCCAGCATACCCCGGAGAGGTTCTCCCCTCTCCGGGGCTTTTTTGCATCGGAAAGAAGCTTCATTTAGGTTTACATAATATTATTCATGGGGTAATCAGCAAAATAAAAACTCCCGCAGCTTTCGCTGCGGGAGCATCCCGCTTATGCCGTGCCGGCCCAATTATAACCTGCACGAATGGGCAGGTGGGTCGCCTTAGTTCTGTTTCGCTGCTTCCAACATCCAGCCGCAAGCGGCCGGGAGGCCTGCAATCCGCAGACTCATTTCGGCATCCCTTATGAGAGATGTGGGTTTAATGGGCCGTACTGTTTCAGAAGAAAACAACACGCGCACAGCAGGAATATGATTCTTTTCTTATGACAATCCTATGACTGTCCGGCGCGGATTATTCCGCCTCGCCGTCTTCTTCCTCGTCGTCGAAGAGAATGCGCATGAACTGGTTGTACACATCCTCCAGCTCCGCGTCGTCGTCGATGGTGTCGAACACCTCTTCGCCATTCTCGTCCTGAGAATTGCACAGCAGCACCAGACCGTAATCCGGATCATTCTCGTCGATGTCGGCCGGCAGGAACGCGGTGTAGGTTTTGCCGTTGTAATCGATGGTCTCGACCAGCTCCAGCGTAAACTCTTCGCCGTTCTCGTCGGTCATGGTGATCAGATCGCCGCCGTATTCGTTGCTCATATCGGTTCCTCCACTTGTTTTGTGTCTCTATCATACCGCATTTTCCCAGAGAAATCAACAGCTTTTATGACTCACGAGCCCAGATCCTCCAGCAGCTGCAGCACCTCTCCGATATTCTCTGCGGGAATGCCCCTCTCCAGCATGGCCCGGTCAGAGCGCCGCAGGACGGCCGTCTCGATATCCGTCAGTTTTTCGGCGCTGCGCGCACCGCTGCGGTATACGGCCACCAGTCCGTCCTGCGCCTTGACAACATAGGCCGCGCGGGCGCCCTTGGCATGGTATTCCGCCCAGATCTCTTTGGGCAGTGCGTCCTCCGTCCGACGCACAGTGGCGGCCGCCGCGTGGACAGACAGACCGGCCAGCAGCCCCACCAGCGCGAGCAGAACGGCTCTCAGCTTGATTCCCATCATCGCTTCTCCTTTTCCGGTTTTTCTGTATGAAGTATTCCGCAAAACGGGTAAAATTATATGCGCGATGGCGCAAAAAGTCGGCCGAAGACAGTCGCTCTCTTAAAAATTCATAAAATCGCTACCTTTCTTTGCAAAGCTGTGCTATAATACGGCTTTAGATAAGATGGAGTATTCTGTTTTGCCTTTGTCTGCTCCCCTGGGAGGTGTTCTCTATAGATGGATGACAAGAAGAAAAAGCGCAAGGGCCGCGCACTTGAGGTGATCCGCGGTCTCAAGCGGATCGATACCGCCGAGGTGGCCGCGCGGGCAGCCGACCTGACGATCGATACGGTCTCGGTGACGCTCTCGAGCGTGCTGAAGCTGATCGGCTCGGTCCTGCTGGTATTTGTGCTGACGGGTCTCATTTTCAGCTGCATTTTCGCCTACTACGTCAAAAGCTGTCTGACCTCGACGCTGGATATTTCGCTGGAGGACTATCAGCTCAGCGAATCCAGCACGATCTGGTATACCGATTCCACCGGCGGCTGGAAAGAGCTGTGCACCCTCACCGGCACCGAAAAGCGCATCTGGGTGGATTATGACAAGATCCCCTGGTACATGGAAAAGGCCCTGGTGGCCATTGAGGACAAGCGCTTTTACGAGCATAAAGGCGTGGACTGGTACCGCACCGCCGGCGCTTTTGTAGAGATGTTCGCCCGCATGTCGGACACCTACGGCGGTTCCACCATCACCCAGCAGCTGATCAAAAATCTGACCGGCAGGAACGAGGTCACGGTACAGCGCAAGCTCTCCGAGATCTTCGGTGCGCTGGAGCTGGAGAAGAAATACGACAAGCGTGAGATCATCGAATGGTATCTCAACGCCGTGTACTTCGGCGAGGGCTGCTGGGGCGTTCAGACCGCAGCGCAGACTTACTTCGGCAAAAACGTCTCGGATCTGAGTCTGGCCGAATGTGCCGCCATCGTCGGCATCACCAACAAGCCCACTCAGTATGACCCGTTCTACGACCCGGCCGCCAATAAAAAGCGGCAGGAGACGATCCTCCACGAGATGTACGAGCAGAACTTCATCAACTATGAGGAGTATCGCGCCGCTGTTGAGGAACCGCTGAACTTCGTCTACCGCGAGAACACCGTCTATACTCAGGATATTTACAGCTATTATGAAGAGGTCGTCATTGCCGACGTGACCGAGGACCTGATGACCCAGAAGGGCATCAGCAAGGAGGCTGCGCGCCACCTGGTGTACAACGGCGGCTACCAGATCTTCTGCTGTCTGGACGAGACGATCCAGGCCTACGTGGACAACGTCTACGAAAACATCGACAACATCCCGCAGACCTACGGCACCGACAAGCAGCTGCAAAGCGCCATCGTCATCATGGACCCCTATACCGGCGAGATCAAAGCGCTGAGCGGCGGCGTCGGCCAGAAGACCCAGAACTTCCCGCTCAACAGAGCCACCGGCTCCCAGCGTCCGCCCGGCTCCTCCATCAAGCCGCTGTCGGTCTACGGCCCCGCGGTGGAGCTGCTGGGGCTCACGCCCAACACGCTGGTCAACGACTCGGAGGATATGTATCTGTCCGGCACCAGCTGGTACCCCCACAACGACAGCTGGGAGAACTACGGCATCATCACGATCTATGACGCGCTGACCCTTTCGCTGAACACCGTCGCCGCCCAGATCGTCGACAAGCTGGGGCCCGAGACCAGCTACAATTTCCTGCGGGACCGTCTGGGCGTGACGAGCCTCGTGCCCGACGACGCCTCCTACGCCCCCATGGCGCTGGGCCAGCTGACCAACGGCATCACCGTGCGCGAAATGGCACAGGCATATTCGGCCTTCGTCAACGACGGTATCTTCACCTACTCGCGCACCTACACCCGCATCACCGACTCCAACGGCAACATCGTCATTGACAATACGCCGCGCACCATTGTGGCCTTCAAGCCCAACACCGCCTATATCATGACTTACATGATGCAGAACGCGGTGGAATCCGGCACCGGCGGCGCTGCGTATCTCGGCAGCATGCCCGTGGCCGGCAAGACCGGTACCTCCGGCGAGAACAAGGACCGCTGGTTCGTGGGCTGCACGCCCTACTACGTGGCCGCCGTATGGACCGGTTATGACATTCCCGAGACGATCAACGTCTGGAACAACCCCGCCGCGCGCATCTGGCATGATATCATGCTGCGCGTACACGCGGGTCTGGAATACCGCTCGTTCCCCTGGCCGTATATCGGCGGGGACAGCTATCTGTTCGGCGATCTGCACCCCGCGCTGGAGGAACAGATCCGGGCAGAGGAAGAGGCCATGGCTGCCGAGGCCGCCGCGGAAGCGGCAGCAGCCGAGGCAGAAGGGGAAGGCGCCGATTAGCCTTCCCCCCCTCCCCCGGCATGCATTTTGGTCAGAAGGCCGCTTTCCCTCTGTTTTTTTGCGGAAAAGCCCCGCTTTTCCGCCGCCTGCGTGTAGTTTACCATAATATTCTTGTTGACAGATTCCTGTCTTTGTGTTACATTTCGATTACAAAACTGGAGGTGCTATCATTGGCAGCAAAATTGGAGTATAAGGGACACCCTCTCCAGAGGAAGGACAACATCATCTACTACGGCAGCTTTGCCGACAAGTACATCGCCATGATTCAGATTCTCGACACCAAGAAGGTCAAGGATCTGGACGTTGCCAGCAAGGTATCGGTTCAGCTCCAGCTGACCGACCCGTCCATCAAATCCCGCGACCGCGTCGTGAAAAAGAGCGAGAAGGACAGCCTGTACGACGCCATCGACGTGGCGGCCGTGTGGCTGGAAAGGGCGCTGGCCTCCAGGTAAATCTTTATAAAGGAATTATACAGAAAGATGCGAAAGTATGTCTTGAGAACCCTGGCATTCGCTGCACTGTTCTGTATGCTGCTGACCGCTTCCGTTTCCGCGGAAAGCGCGGAAGTCACCGGAAACGAGGTGAATTTCCGTACCGGTCCGGGCACAGACTATTCGGTGTACGATTGCCTCCCCCGGGGCACTGTCGTCACGGTCACCGACCGTTCGGACAGTGAGTGGTACGGTGTTACATACGACGGGCATTCCGGATTTATCTACGCAACCTATCTCAGGATCTCGGATTCTTCTCCCGCCGAGACCGCCGCTCCCCCGCAGCCCTCTGCACAGCCGGAAGCTCCCGCCGAAACGCCCGCTCCCCAGCAGAGCAGCAGCTACTCCGGCACGGTCAACGCCATGTATGTCCGTCTGCGCAGCGGCCCCAGTATGGATCACTCCATTCTGGGCGAGTATAACAGCGGCACCAGCGTGACTGTCACGGGCACTTCCGACAGCTGGTACGCCATCACTGTCGGCGGCCAGAGCGGTTATATGTACGCCGACTATGTGACGCTCAGTGAAAACGCCGCGCCCGCCCCGGTGGATGTGACTCCCGCCCCCACGCCGGAGCCCACCCCCGAGCCGGCTCCCGAGCCCACCCCCACCCCGCAGAGCAGCGGCGGCGTGACAGGCCATATCCGCGGCGACTACGTCAATTTCCGCACCGGGCCTTCCAGCAACTATTCGATTCTGGATACCTATAACGACGGCACACAGCTCACTATCACCGGCACCATCGACGGCTGGTGCGCCGTGACCATCAACGGCCGCGAGGGGTTTGTGTACAGCTCTTACGTGGTATCCGACGGCGGCGATATTCCCCAGCTGCCCTCCGCCACCCCCGAACCTGCGCCCGAGCCCACACCTGAGCCTGTTCAAGACACCGGCACCGCGGGATACATCACCGGCAACACGGTCCGCTTCCGCAGCGGTCCCTCCACCCGCGACGATATCCTCGACGAGCTCAATTACGGCACGGTGCTGACCATCACCGGACGCTCCGGCGAATGGACCGCCGTCGTGATCAACTCTCAGGCCGGCTATGTGTACTCCCAGTATGTGGCTGAAGGCGCTGTCAATGTGATCGCCGACGATCCCAACGCCAGCGAGCTTGGCAAACAGATCGTGCAGTACGCGCTGCAGTATGAGGGCTCGCCCTATGTCTGGGGCGGCACCACGCCCGACGGCTTTGACTGCTCCGGCTTCACGACCTATGTGTACGGACACTTCGGCATCAGCCTGCACCGTGTGGCCGACGACCAGACCCAGGACGGTGTCCATGTGGACAACAGCGCCCTGCAGCCCGGCGATCTGCTGTGCTTTTATTCCGGCGGCAGCTATGTCGGACACGTGGGTATTTATATCGGCAACAACAAGTTCATCCACGCTTCGACTTACACGACCGGCGTCATCATTTCCGAACTCAGCGGATACTATGACACCCGCGGATTTACCGCCCGCCGCCTTGTGTAGCGGTCTTGCACTCCACTCCCCCGCGGAACAATCGTTCCGCGGGGTTTTTCTGTTTCAAAGATATAGCAAAATGTACAAGAACGAGAGTCGTTTCTCTTCCAATTCGCCGATCTAATTGTGAGATAATAAAAAAAGGAAAGTTTGACTGGATTTATTTTTGTGATTTGTTATAATGATAACAAGCACACTTTCAAACCCGAATATCCTTATGAATCAGAGGAGGAGCAATGAAGAAAGTACAGTTTACCGAGACCGTGCTGCGCGATGCCAACCAGTCGCTGATCGCGACCAGACTTGGCTATGACCAGTTCGAGCCTATCCTTGACACGATTGACAAAGCAGGGTTCTACTCTGTGGAATGCTGGGGCGGCGCCACCTTTGACGTCTGCCTGCGTTTCCTGGGCGAGGACCCGTGGGAGCGTCTGCGCAAGCTGCGCCAGAAGCTGCCCAACACCAAGCTGCAGATGCTGCTGCGCGGCCAGAATATTCTGGGCTACAAGCACTATCCGGACGACATCGTCCGCCGCTTCGTGCGCGCCGCTGTCCGCAACGGTATCGACATCATCCGTATTTTCGACGCACTGAACGATGTCAACAACCTGAAGGTCGCCGTGGAAGAGGCCGTCAATTCCGGCGCAATGGCTTCCGGTGCGATCTCCTACACCACCAGCCCGGTCCACACCCGCGAAAAATACGTGGAGATGGTCCGCGAGCTCGCCTCCATGGGCGTCAGCTCCATCTGCATCAAGGACATGGCCGGTATCCTCACCCCCAAGGCCGCCTATGATCTAGTCTCCGCCATCAAGGACGCCGTGGATCTGCCTGTCGTCATGCACACCCACTGCACCACGGGTCTTGCTTTCATGACTTACCTCAAGGCCATCGAGGCCGGCGCCGATGTGATCGACACCGCTATCTCCCCCTTCTCCGGCGGCACCTCCCAGCCCGCTACCGAGACGCTGTACTACGCCCTCAAGGAATTTGGCTATGAAGTCGATCTGGACGAGAAGTCCATCAACGCCATGGCTGACTTCTTCAAGCCCCTGCGTGCTGAGTTCCTGGAAAAGGGCACCCTCAACCCCATCTCCATGACCACCGACACCCGTTGCCTTACCTACCAGATCCCCGGCGGCATGCTCTCCAACCTGCTCAGCCAGCTCAAGAGCCTCAACGCGCTGGACAAGTTTGAAGAAGCCCTCATCGAGACGCCGAAGGTCCGCGCGGACATGGGCTATCCTCCCCTTGTCACGCCCACCAGCCAGCTTGTCGGCACCCAGGCGGTGCAGAACGTCCTGGCCGGCGAGCGCTACAAGAACGTAGGCGCCGAGATCAAGGCCTACTGCCGCGGCGAATACGGCCGCACGCCCGCGCCGATCAACGAAGAGGTCCGCGCCAAGATCCTTGGCGATCTCAAGCCGGTCGAGGGTCGCTACGCCGACACACTGCCGACCGACACCTATGAGAAGGCTGCCGAGAAGCTCGGTGATACCGCCCGCTGCGAAGAGGACGTGCTGAGCTACATCTCTTTCCCGCAGGTCGCCGAAAAGTTCTTTGCCGATCGCAAGGCCAAGGAAGAGAAGGTCGTCCGCTACACGATAACGGAGGCGTAAGAAAATGGATCTTGTCAACATTTCGATCCCGAACGCCGCTCTGACGGCCCTGCTGGGCTATCTGGTGGTGTTCCTGGGTCTGGTGCTGCTGATGGTCGTCAT
>ONSQ01000029.1 GCA_900320465.1 uncultured Eubacteriales bacterium | reverse complement strand
GGGGTCGGAAACGTCCATGCCGAAGAGGAAGCCCTGCACGGCGGTAAAGGGCTTGCCGATGTCGTCAAAGCCGAAGGGCGAATAGCACATGGCGTGATGGCGGCCAAGCGTATAGACAAGGCGCGGGGCGCAGTAGCTGTGGGTAGCGCTCTCCGGGATGAAGAGCGCGCCGCCGCGGCGCGTGAACTCGTCACAGACGGCCTTGAACTGGGGCACATAGATATCCGGGCAGTAGACGTCGATGTTCGGCGCGCAGAAATCCCAGACCTCGTGCACCTTGGACACCGGTCCGCCGGTGGGATAGCTGCCGGGCGCGCCGCCCTTGTCGAGCCAGCAGTTGGCGCTCATGGGCAGCGGGTAGACCTTCTTGCCCGCCTCGGCCACGGCGTTTACATAGCGCGCGACGTGATAGGCGGAGAAGAGCTCGTCGGCGGCCGTGCCGAAGACCTCGCTCCAGCTCCCCTCTTCCTTTCCGGAGAGGACGGCGGCGCGGATCTCCTCGGTCATCGTGTCGGTATGCGCGCGCATATACGCGGCAAAGTCGGCCGGCACGGGGGCGGCGAAGAGGGCGTCGGCCTCGTCGGAGACCTCGCGCGCCGCGCCGAGAAGGCCGGTCTCGTTCTCCACCTGGACGGCGACGACGGTCTGGCGCTGCTCGTCATAGTCCTTCAGAAATCCCATGAAGGCGGCGAACCCATGAAGGCGGCGAAGGCCTTTGCGTCGGCCCGCATCGTCTCGGTGCCCAGATAGGACAGCGTGGTGTAGGGCATCTTGACCGGGATCGTCGGAGACACCTGACGGCCGGCCTTGTTCCTGCCCTTTTCGATCTGGGCGCGGGGGAAGCGCTCCAGGTCCTGCTTGACCCAGGCGGGGGCGTACATGCACTCGGCGTTTTTCCAGCTGCCGAACCACAGGAACACGATACGCATCCCTCTTGCGCGCGCCTGGTCGATCAGCGCCTGCGGCAGGGAGAAGTCAAACTTTCCCTCCTCCGGCTCGATCATCTCCCAGGTCGCGGGCAGCAGCAGCGCGTTCATGCCGAGCTGCTCAGCGATATCCCAGATGCCCTCCATATAGGCCGGGGACGAGGAGTCGGAATTGTGCACCTCGCCGGCGAGCAGGATAAAGGGCTTATCCTCGACCATCAGGACCGGCAGGCCGTTCTTTTTCTCAATATGCGGGATCACAGGGCAAATACCTCCCCTTCCGTAATGCCGTTTTCGTTGAAGGCGTCCACGCGGACGAAATAGCTTCTGCCGGCGACAAGCGCGCCGATACGGTGCTCGCCGGGGGTGAAGACCATGGCGCTGTGGTAGAGCTTCTCCGGGCTGCTGCCGAAGAGGATGTTGTAGCCCAAAGCGTCCGTCTGCGCGGCGATGTCGACGAGCATGTCGAGATCCCCGTCGCGTCTGGCGGCGGCGTGCGGCACGGCGGGCTTTTCGCCGTTTCCGAGTCCGAACACGCGCAGGCCGGAGACGCAGGGATTCTGCCCATAGGGCACGGCCATGTCGCTCAGGCGCAGGAAGCGGCAGGCAAAGCCGTCTTCGCATACAATAAGGTCATGGCTCAGATCGGTCTCGGCCCCGGACTTGTCCGCGATCGTAAACCAGGTCTCGCCGTCGGTGCTGCCCTGGAGCTTCCACTGGGTCACGAGCTCCGCTTCCTCAATGTAGCGGGCCTGGGAGCCGGGTCGGATCTCGCCGGGGCAGGGCAGGTCCAGCTTGTCGTCGGCAAAGTTGATCTGCACGGCGTGCACGTCATAGACCTTGCCCAGATCCAGGCACAGCCACTCGCCACGGCTGTTGGAGGCGGCGCGCCACCAGGTGCGCACGTTCTCCTCGGTCGCCTTCTCCGGCTCGTTCCCGGGCAGGCAGGAGGAGGCAGAGGCGGCCTTGGACGCGCTCAAAAGCATCCATGCCGGCTCGCGCCAGGGATCGTCCTTCTCGCCGGAGACGGCCAGGGGCCAGTCGCCGTAGCGCTGGTTGCAGAAGAGCTCGCCGTCGGCGTCGTAGCCCGCGGGGAAGATGCCCACGCGGCGCTCGAAGTCGTGGTTGACGGAGATGCGCATCGTAGCCGTGTGCCAGAGATTGCCCGTTTTATCCTCCATCGTGGAGCCGTGGCCCGCGCCGGGCAGGAAGCCGCCGGGCTTGTAGGAATAGGGGTTGTTTTCAGCGAGCGTGAATTCGCCGAGCGGGCTGTCGGACACATAAACGCCGTCGGAATAGGTGTTGAACTGGGTGCCGGGCGCGGCGTATTGGAGATAGTATTTTCCGTTGTGCTTGTCCATCCAGGCCCCCTCGATATAGGGCCGGTTGGAGAACATGCCGCGGATGAGGGGCATGAGCTCAGCGGGGATCATGCTCTCGTCAACGCCCTGGGCCTTGTGGAAGGCCTTGACCTTGGCGTCGATCTCCGCCTCGCTGGCCGGGAGAAGGCTGTTGTTTTCACCGAAGCGCTCGTAGCCGATCTCGAAGGGATGGCCCTCCACAAGCGCCAGCGGCTCGGTTTTAGGCAGCATGCTTGCCGGGTCCAGCTCCACGCCGTAGATGGGCGTGACATTGGAGCAGCCCCAGTAGAAATATACGCGCTTATCATCATCTATGAACAGATTGGGATCCCAATAGGGAAACGTCCCCTCGATCCGCTCATAGGGGCCGTTCAGGATGTCCTGCGTGCGCCAGCGGTCGCAGTTGTGCTCGCGGTTGGAGGCGCAGAAGTACACCCACTCGCCCAGCACGCGTACGTCGGGGGCGTAGTCGTACAGAGGCAGGCTGTCCGGCAGCCGGTGGTTTTCCCAGTGGGCCATGTCGTCGGACACCCAGACGCCCAGCGTCATGGAGGCGAAGATATAGTAGCGCCCCTTGAACAGGATCATCGAGGGGTCCGCCGCCTCGCGGCAGATCTGGAGCTTTCCCCGCAGACGCGGATCGGCGTTGAACTGGTAGCGGTAGTTGACATTCAGGGGATTACAGAAGTATTTCATCGCGGTGCTCTCCTTCTTGTACGGTATATGTTCTCCCGTCCGGCAGCACGACGGCGGCCGGGATCGGGACGGTAAAGCTGAAGGACAGTTTTCCCTCGCCGTAGGTCCACGCGCTGCGGATCACGCCGCATGGCGAGCGCCACTCGGCGCAGGCGTGGCCCAGACTTTTGTCCGGGTGCGGGGCGATGGTCAGGCTGCCGGCCTCGAGCCGGATGCCGCAGACGCCGGAGAACAGCCAGCCGGAGACGGCGCCGTAGGAGTAGTGGTTGAGCGAATCGTGCACCGTACCGTCGGCGCGCACGCCGTCCCATGTCTCCCAGATCGTGGTGGCGCCCTTCCGGACGGCGTAGAGCCAGCCGGGGCACTCGGTCTGCAGCAGGAGCCGGTAGGCCGTGTCGGTGTGGCCGTTGTCGGCCAGGGCGGCGCACAGGTCCGGCGTGGAGAGGAAGCCGGTGTTGAGGCGATAGCCGTTTTTCACCACAAGGTCGTTGAGCGCGTCGGCGGCGCGCTGCACCTCCTTGCCCTCCAGCAGGCCGAAGGCGATGGGTCGGACATACTCGCACTGGCGGTCGGATTCGATGGCGCCCTTTTTCAGGAACTGATGGCGGTAGGCCTGCTTCACGTTTTCCGCGAGAGCGGAGAAGCGTCGCGCGTCCTCATCCCGGCCGAGGATCCGGGCGATCCGGGCCAGCAGGGATGCCGAACGGAAGAAATAAGCCGTGCCCACCTCGGGCGAGCCAAAGGTCATGATCATGGCCATGGCCTTGCCGTTGTCCACGTCGGGCTGGCACCACTCGCCGAAATGAAAGCCCGTGTCCACCAGGTATTTGTGATAGGGATTGAGCAGGTTCTGCGGCCGGGTCTTTTTCGCGCGGTTTTCCGAAAAGTCCAGCCAGCGGCACATCATGTCGTAGTTCTCTTCCAGGATCTCCTTGCGGCCGTAAGCCCGATACAGAGCCCAGGGCACCAGCACACAGGCGTCGCCCCAGCCGGCGGAGCCCTGGAGCATGTCCGAGATCCTGCCGCCGGCGTCGTTTTGCGGCGCGATGTTGCGCACCAGGCCGTCCTCGCCCTGGGCCAGGCGGCACTCGCCCAGCCACTTGCGCAGCACCTCGTAGCAGTCCATGAGATAGACCGCCGTGGGGCTGAAGGCCCCGGCGTCGCCGGTCCAGCCAGCGCGCTCGCGGGTGGGACAGTCGGTGGGGATGTCGCAGAAATTCGAGCGCATGCTCCAGAGGCTGTTTTGGAAGAGCTGGTTCACATCGGCATTGCCGCACTCGAAAAAGCCGGTCCGCTCCATCCGGGAATAGACGGCGATGGCGGTGAAGGAGGCGTCCGTCAGATCGGCGTCGGTCTCCACCTTGGCATAGCGGAAGCCGAAAATCGCAAAGCGGGGCTTGTAGACGTTCTCGCCGTCGCGGCAGATATAGTCGATCCGCTGGGGGATGCCGCCGTTTTTGTTGCGCTTGCCGGGGTCGAAGTTGGACTGGGTGAAGTTGCCGTTCTCATCCAGCGTCTCGCCATGCCAGAGGGTGAGCGTCTGGCCGGCCTTCGCCGTCAGGCGCAGCTCCACATAGCCCGCCAGGTTCTGGCCGAAGTCGATCACGCGCTCGCCGTTGGGGGCGGTGAACAGGCGGCCGGGGAAGCGCTCCTGCTCCAGAATGGGGACGCTCTCGGTGGGCTGCAGGTTCGTGTAGCCGTACTCGCGCACCGTCACGCCGTGCCAGTCGGGGATCTGCTCCAGACGGGCGTCATAGCGCTCGCCCAGCTCCAGGTCGTTTTCGCGCACGGGGCCGCTCTGGCTGGCCTGCCAATGCTCGTCGCTGACAAGGACGGGTTCGCCGTCCACCTCCAGCTGGCACAGCAGGGCCAGGTCGCTGCCGAACAGGCAGGACAGGCCGTCGATGCCGTTGTTGCCCCGATACCAGCCGTCGCCCAGGGTGACGGTCAGTTCGTTTTCGCCGGGGCGAAGAAGCGCCGAGACGTCATAGGCCTGGACCGTCAGGCGCTTGCGGTAGTCCCCCGCGCCGGGGGCCAGGACGAAGTCGCCTACGCGCGAGCCGTTGAGCACGGCCTCGTACAGGCCGTGGCAGGTGATGTAAAGGACGGCGGGCGCGGTCTTTTCCAGTGTGAAGAGACGGCGCAGGACCGTGGCGGGCTGGCGCATGGTCTGCTCGTGGGGAAGTTCCCCGTCGATCCATCTGGCCCGCCAGAGGGCAGGCATCTTGTTTCGTATCATAGGCACCTCAGATTCTCGCGTTGAGCCACACGGCGCTCGTTTCCAGACTCTTGACCGGGTCCTTATCGATCCAGTTGCGGTGGCTTTCCAGCACCACAGCCTCCACGCCGTTGTCCACAGCGATGGCGCGCAGGGTCTCCAGGTCCATGTTCCCGGTGCCCAGCTCCACGCTGTCCGCCTTCAGAATGGGCGTCATGGCGGGACCGGTCTGGCGGCTGCCCCGGTCGGTGACGTGCCAGAGCTTCATGCGGCCGCCCAGCTTTTTCATCCAGGCCGCGGCGTCGGCGCCGCCGTCGGTGAACCAGAAGCTGTCAAATTCATATTTTACATACGCGGGGTCGGTTTCGTCAAGCAGGATGTCATAGGCGCGGCGGGAGCCGGCATGCAGCAGCTCCACATTGTGGTTGTGGTAGTAGAGCTCAAGGCCCTGCCTGGCCAGTCTCTCGCCGGCGCGGTTCAATCTCGTCGCCAGCTCGCGTACCGCCGTCTCGTCGGAATAATCGAAGCGGTACATGCCGGTGATGACCAGCTTGTCGGTGCCGTAGCTTTTCGCTTCCTCCGCCACCGCGTCCGCCTCGCGCTCGAGACTGCCGAGATCGGCGTGCAGACTGATCACCGCAAGGCCGCTCTCGCGGAGCAGCGCGTGCCAGTCGAGCTTGCCGCCGTTCCCTGTTGGCATGCCCGCGGCGCGGGTCATCAGCCGCACCATCAGCGACGAGGGATGGATCATAAAACGATTGAGCTCCAGGCCGTCGTAACCGGCGGCCTGGATTCTGTGTAGGGTTTCGCGGGCCTGCGCCTCACTGGCGGTCACAGTGCCCAGCATGATCTGTTGTACGGCTTTTTTCATTTCTTTATCCCCTGCAGCACGCGGTTGAGCTGTTTGATACTCTGCTCGTCCGCGCCGCCCTGCTTTAAAAGGCTCAGCATGGTCATGCGGCCCATCATGCGCTGCAGCGCGGGGTTGTCCTTGACCGCGTCGGCCACGTCGCCCCGCTCGGAAGCGCCCTTGGCCATCATCGCGTCGACAATGGCGCCGGCCTGGGGATGGGAGCGGATCTCGCCGAGCGTATCGTTGATGGAGAAGCATGCCGGGTCGATCTCCTCCGCGTCAAACCAGTTGGTGACGGAGGCGGCGGCCTTGTTGAAGATATAGCTCTCGTCCGGTTCGCTGACGCGGCGGACGCACATGCTGTCGCTCACACCGGAGGCTTCGGCGCGGATCAGATGCTCGCCCAGCAGCGGGATCGAAAAGCGGAAGACGGTTTTGCCGCTCTGCGTTCCGATGAGGGTGCCGTCCACATAGAGGCTGACCTCGCCGCAGTTGGAGTAGACCTTGATCTCGGTGCTCTCCTCGCAGCGGTTTTCATAGCGCTTGCCGCAGAGGTGGACGAAGGGCTCGGTCTTGTTCCAGGCGGCCTTGTAGAGGTAGAAGGTGTCCTTGCGCAGAGCGCGGTCGAAGGTCACGAGACCCTTCTGGTTTTCGCCGTGCTTGCCGCCCTCGTCGCGGCCGTCGGCGGCAAAGTCGAAGAGGTTCCAGACATGCGTCGCCCAGAGATAGGGGCGCGCCTCGATCATGGCCAGCATGTGCTCGTGATAGAGGGCCTGGTAATCCTCGGTGTAGTCGCCCTTTTCGGGATGAGAGGAGTGGAAGGCGGGGTTGGCGTCCGCGCCGTACTCGGAAAAGCCGATGACGCGATTGGGGTATTTGGCGTGGTATTCGTCAAAGAACTCGTCGGTCTGCTCCAGCTCGCCCAGGTACCAGCCGAAGTAGAGGTTATAGCTGTTGATGTCCGGGATCTCCAGAATGGGGCTGTCGATCTCCAGCATGAACACATCCGCCATGGTGGTCAGGCGCGTGGGGTCCATGCGGTGGCAGAGATCGTTCAGCGCCCGGTGGTTTTCCAGCAGCTCCTCGTTCACCGCGCTGGCGGCCGTGATCTCATTGCTCAGGCCCCAGACGGCGATGCAGGGGTGATTATAGCACTGGGTGATGAGCTCGCGCATCTGGGACAGGGTGTTCTCGCGGCCGCCGGACATGTGCATGGTGATGTACGGGATCTCGGCCCAGACCACGATGCCGTTCTCGTCGCAGAGATCGTAGAACTCCTGCGCGTGCTGATAATGCGCCAGGCGCAGCGTGTTCGCGCCTAGCTCGCGGATGATGGCCATGTCGGCCTTGTGGTCCTCGTAAGAGAGGGCGTTGCCCTTGCCCTTGAGGTCCTGGTGGCGGCTCACGCCGCGCAGGGGATAGCTGCGGCCGTTGAGGAAAAAGCCCTTCTCCGGATCGCAGGCGAACACGCGGCAGCCGAAGCGGGTCGAGACCTCGTCGCCGGAGGGCAGCTTCGCCGTCGCGGTATAGAGATAAGGATCTTCAAGGCCGTCCCAGAGACGGACGTTTTCGATCACGAACTCCGCCGTGCGCTCGACGGTCTTCGTCTCGCCGTTGACGGTGATGTCGACCGTTTTTCCGTTGTGCCAGGTCTCCACGGTGACGGTCGCCGATTTCTTTTCGAGATCGACCACGGGCGTGACCTTGATGCCCGGCGTGCCGTCGCGGAGCAGTTCGAAGTGCTCTTCCGGCACGGCGATCAGCTTCACGGCGCGGTAGAGCCCGCCGTAGAAGGTGAAGTCCGCCTTCTGGGGGTATACGCTTGTATTGTCTTCGTTGCTGACAGAGATAGCGAGGATGTTCTTTTCTGCCAGATGCCCGCTGAGCTCGACGCGGAAGGTCGAATATCCGCCCTCGTGACGGCAGAGCTTTTTGCCGCTGAGGTACACCTCGGCCGTCATGGCCGCGCCGTTTATCTCGAGAAACAGGCGCTCGCCCGCGGTCTCCTCCGCCGTCAGCTCGCGCACATACCAGCAGGTGCCGCGGTAGTAGTCGTTGCCGCCGTCCTGGCCGTCGATTACGTTCCAGGTATGGGGAAGCTTAACGCTCTCTCCCTGTGCGGCGTATTGCATGGCCGTTTCAACGGGGACGGCGGCTTTTAAAAACCGCCACCCTCCGCTGAGTGTTGTGATCTTACGCATGCTTCCAAACTCCTTTACGTCTGCTCGGCGAGCTCGGCCTTGGCTTCGGCCTTTTTGTCCTCGATGCGCTTCTGGACCTCGACCATCTCCGACCGGCCAAGCTTGCACTTGCGCATGGCCAGCAGCGTGCAGATGAAGCCCAAGACTGCCAGGCCGTAGCGCAGGAACATGGTCATCCAGAAGACTCCGTCCGTCTGCGGGTCAGTGGGCTGGGGCATGGTGGTAGTATATCCAATGAGGGCAACGCACCCGGTAGCGATTGCAGCGGAGAAGGAGGACACAATCTTGTCCACCAGACTATAGGTGCCGGAGACGACGGCGGGGATATACTTGCCGCTGCGGTCGAGCTCATAGTCGATGAGGTCGGCCATAAAGCCGGTGTTGGCCGTGGTGACGCCCATCGCGAAGCCGTTCACCGCGAAGGTCAGCACGATGAAGAGGATCTTGAAGATCAGCGAGTTGGAGATCGCGGTGGTGCCCACGGTGAAGCGGGTCACGATGAAGAAGGCGATCATGGCGATGTTGGCATAGATGCTGTAGCGGGTCCAGGCCACAATGGACTCCTTGTTGCCGTGCTTGCCGGCGTAACGGGCGCCCAGAATGGCGAAGATGATGGAAGGGAACATGCCGATCATGCTCAGCGTTGTGGCAAGGCCCATGTTGCCGATGAGGATGCCGTTGAGCATGGTGCTCACGATGGAAGCGGAGGAGGCCTGCTGGGCGATCTTGTCGGAGGAGGCGGAGATGATGTAGCTCTGGAGCGGCTTGTTGTTCTTTAGCACATCCCACATATCCTTGAATTTCAGCCGCTCCCGCTTGCCGATGCCCTTGAAGTTTTCGGGCTTGTCATAGGCGGAGATACCGATGCACACCAGGACGACGCCAACGAAGGAGATGCCGACGCACACCCAGGTCACCGTATTCAGAAACGCCTGGTTAAAGCTGCCGCCGAAGGCGGGCATGAGCTTGGTGTAGACCACGATGTTCAGCGCCATCGGGGTGATATAGTTGAGCGCCGTCTGCCATACGCCGACGGTGGGGCGCTGCTTCGGGTCGTTGGTCAGCAGGGCGGGCAGCGTCTGCGCGGTCATGTTCACGATGGTGTAGCCGATGACATACAGCATGTAGCAGGCCAGGAACACCGGGATGCCGTGGCCTTTGCTCGAGCAGAAGTTGAACATCAGCAGGACGCCCGCACTCTGGATCGCCCAGCCCAGCAGCATCAGCGGGCGGACCTTGCCGAAGGGGGTGTTCACCCGGTCATACAGGAAGGCGAGCAGCGGGTCGGTGATGGCGTCGAAGATGCGCGTGAAGGTCAGCAGGCCGCCGACCACCAGGGTCGCGATGCCGTAGCCGATGCTGGCGGAGTAGCTGGCCAGACCGATCAGGAAGTACATGGCCATGCCGTTGAAGGCGTTGAAGGCCACGAGAATGATCTGCCACAGTTTTGCACGGCGGTACTGCACGCCGTCGATTTCACTCTGAGTCAATTTTACCTTTGCCATGGAATGAACCTCTTTTCTCATATGATTTGGGTTGTTGCCGTTGTCCATATCTTACCGAAAAGAGGCCGGAGCGTAAATCCAAAATATAAGGAAAAATTACAAAAATTCAGGAAGATTCTTGCCTTTTTCACCGTGCCCGTGGTAAGATGGAATCCAGATGCCGGGAGGTGAGACGCTGTGGACCTGGATAATGTGCGGCAGATGATGACCAGCGCGGAACAAAACCTTGTTCTGCTGGAAAGCCTGATCCCTGCCAGTGAGAAGCTGTATGTCTGGAGCTACGATCAGGACGGCCGGTTTATCGCCACCTCGTGTCCGGAGGCGGAGCGGGACATTCTGGAGCAGGCATTTCAAATATTGGGCGGCAGGGAAAAGCTTATCGCTTACGCCAAAGAGGCGGACAACAACCGCCCGCAGATCATCGGCACGCCCATCGGCATGCAGTGGGCGCTGAGCTATGAGACCGCGCGGGATCGCAGCCTGTTTTTTGCCATCGGTCCCGTGTTCTACGCCTATCCCCAGGAGAGGCATCTGCGGGAAGGTCTGCGGGACTATACCGGGACGCGGGAAAACGCCGTCTGGGTCTCGAAGCTGATGCGGCTGCTGCCCGTGCTGCCGGTCATGTCCTATGCGCTCTTCACCCGCTATGTACTGCTGGTCCATAACATGATGACCGGCCAGCAGCTTGATCTGGACGCCTTCAGCATCACGCAGGCCCTCCAGACCGGTCAGGCCGCGGAGAGTGTGGGCGGCAGAGACCGGAACAAAGTCTATCTGTCCGAGCGGGCCATGCTGCAGATGGTGCGCAACGGAGATATCAATTATTACGGCGTCCTCCAGGGCAGCATCCGTCTCAGCCCCGGCGTGCCCGTACAGGGCCAGGACCCCCTGCGCCAGGTCAAGACCAGCATTGTGGTGTTCACCACCCTGGTCAGCCGGGCGGCCATGGAGGGCGGGCTGTCGCCGGAGATCGCCTATCCGCTGGGAGACTCCTATATCCAGTCCGTCGAGAGCTGCCGCGACTCCGGTGAACTCAACGCCCTGGCCCACGCCATGTACCACGATTTCATCTACCGGGTCCACCATCTGCGCAGCAACCCCAACTACTCCCACGCCATCCAGAAATGCTGCGACTATATCGAGCTGAGTCTGGACCGGAAGATCCGCACGGCGGATCTGGCGGCGCTGGTGGGCTATACCGAGTATTATCTGACCGAAAAGTTCAAAAAAGAGACCGGTCAGTCCGTCAGCAGCTATATCCGCTATGCCAAGGTGGAGCGGGCCAAGGTGATGCTCATCTCCACCGAGCAGAGCATCCGGGAGATCGCGGAGGCGCTGGCCTTCAACACGGTGAACTATTTTATCCAGTGCTTCCGGGACACGACGGGCTATACGCCGGCCCAGTACCGCAAACGCTTTCGGGGCGCGTAAAAAAAGACTGCGAATTCGCAGTCTTTTTTTATTGCTCTTCAGTTTTCGGCATCCCTCGTCTGCTGACGGACAAAGGCGGCGATCTCGGTTTCCAGCAGGCGGAAAACCAGGGCCAGCTGATAGCCGTCCGCGGAGGCGTGGTTGAGACGCACCGTGACGGGCATCATAAGTCTGCCGTTTTCCTCGCGGTATCGGCCCCAGTTGACGATGGGCAGCAGATAGAGATAGCCGTCCGGAAGCTCCAGGTGCAGCGCGTCATAGGACAGCCAGGAGATGAAGGAGGCATCGAACCAGTTGGGGTGGTTCTCCGCGTCCAGAGCATAGTCGCGGATCTGCTTCGCCCGCTCAAGGTCCCGCAGCGCCCCGTCGTAAAACCTGCGGTAATCGGGATCGTAGCGGGTGTAGACGGGGGTGCAGGTCTCGGTGTCTGGGTGAAAGACGTACTGGGTGGGGTGGATCACGTCGTAGCAGACGAGCGTTTTCGTCTGCCAGAGCCAGGACATCCGGTAATCCTCCCGGGAGTTCAGCACCCGGCACAGGATATAGAGAAAGTTCAGATAGAATTTCGTGCCCGCCGCCGCGGAGCAGGCCGCCAGCTCTGTCACGTCCAGGCGGGCCGTCAGCGAGGTGGAGCACTTGCAGTCCTCGGAAAAATGGCGAAAAACGCCCTTGCGGTAATAGCTGTCCAGATCAACGACACGGTAGTTCATGGCTGTCCTCCGCTGCGGCGGTTGAGTTCGCGCTCAACCTTGTTGAGGGTGTCGAAAAAACGGTGGGTGGCCACGGCCGGGCCCATCAGAAGCAGGCCGAACACGTTCCAGTCGAACATGTGGCGATACGAGGTCAGCCTGCCCTCGATGCCCAGCTCCAGGGCCACGGCGCGCAGCTCATCGGCAATGCGCCCCATCCACACCAGGGTGTAGATAAACAGGGTCGGAATGCCCAGCAGGTAGGCCACGCCGTAGCGCTGCGTGCGGCGACCCAGGATCTCGTCCAGCTCGTCCTGAAGGCCGCAGCGCATGTAGATCAGGAAAAAGAGCCCCGCCGTGAAAAAGTCGATCAGTCCCAGCAGGAAGCCGGGCCGGTAGGTGTGTTGAAAACGCATGGCTCACACATCCGGCTGCTGGCCGTCGTGGGCTTTCCAGGCGCATTCCGTCAGAGCGAAGTCCGTGAAAACGGCGGTGAAGCTGGATTCCTCCGGGCTGCAGGCGTAGATGCCGAAACGGACGGTTCCGGCCCCCTCCCACAGATGGCAGACGCGCATCTGGGAGAAGTGAAGGCCGTCGGCGGAGCACTCGATGCAGTAGTCGTCCTCCCGGCGGCTGAGCCGGTACCACATGGTCTTGACGTCTGCGCCGATCTCGGTGGTGGCCCAGTCGGAGTAGCCGTGGTTGGTGACCACCGAGCCCAGATGGGAAAACCGGTCGTTCTCCGCCTCCACGGAGGCCTTGAGCCAGTTCTCCGCGTCCAGGTAGAGCACGATGCCGCACTGGTCGAAGCGGCGGCTGCTTTCGGAAAAATCGGTTCTGACGAGGAAGGAAAAGTACTTCTCGTCCGTGGACAGCTGGAGCACCGGCGCGTTGTCGTTGCGGAAATGATAGTAGGTCCGCTGCCAGAGATCGGTGTGGGGCTCGGTGGTAATGGTGACGCGGCCCTCGTCCACCGTATAGCGGCGCGGCGCACGCGTCCATATCATCTGCTCAGTCAGGCTCATACGTTCCTCCAATGGTTCAGTCCTCCCGGTGGCGGTAGGGCGTGTTCTGCCACTTGCCGCCCTGGAAGCGGTGCAGCTCCTCGGTCAGATGGTCCCAGTAGAGCACGTCGCCCGCGTCGGGATAGAATTCCAGGAAGCGGCCGTTCACGAAGGTGTAGAAGCGGCTGATGTCGGTGCACATGCCGTAGGTCGGCAGCTGGGCGCTGGCGATGGTGAAGGCAAAGGGCTTGTCCTCCAGCACGCCGTCAAAGTGCAGCCCGCCGTGGTCCAGCGTCAGCGTGCCCTCGCCGCGGATGAGCGAGGTGGCGTCGCCGGTGAGGGGCTTGTGCTCCGGCAGCACGCCCACGCGCACATGGCCGCTGTGGCGGAAGTCGGGTCTGGCCACCTCCTCGGCGGCGCGCTGCCGCTCCAGGATCGTCCAGTCGGTGACCAGCTCCGGGCAGACGCTGTCGCCCACGGGCCGGATCTGGCAGGTCTCGTCCATCTCGATGCGGTTGCCGCACTTCCGGCAGGTCATGGTGTTGCCCTCGCAGTCCATCTCATACTTTGCGCCGCACTTTGGGCAGAGATAGAGCAGCGTGTCCAGGCGCCTGGCCATCTGGCCCTTGCCGTCAAAGCGAACCCGGGCCTGGCGGTTCCACATGTAGTCGTCGTGGGCCAGGAGGCGGTTCATGGTGTCCTCGATCTCCTCCACGGAGAGGGTCTTGAGCTGCTCGGCGGTGAACATGCGGTCCACCACCACGTCGATGCGGCCCTTGCGCTGGTCCAGGCAGTGCTTGGTGTAGGTCAGATAGCCGCCGGAGATCTTGGAATAATACACCGGGACGCCCAGCTTTTTGAGCAGCTTCGCCCCGCCGGGGATCACGGGCTGGGCCATGCCGGTGATGGAGCTCATCCCCTCGGGCATGAGGCAGATGTTGCCGCCGGCGGCGATGACGCGCAGGATCTGGCGCAGCGCGTGGGCGTCGGGCGTGAAGTTTTTCTTGGGGATCACCTGCATGGTGAGCAGAAGCCAGCTGGTGGGGAAACGGAAAAACTCGTTATAGCCCACCACGTAGTTCAGCTTTTTGGGGTAGCAGGGCGGCGCGGTGAACTGATAATCCACGCGGGAGGCGTGGTTGGCGATCATGACAATGGAGCCCGGCTCCTGTGAGGGGCGGGCGCGGTAGGTAAAGTGGGTGTTGCTCAGGCGGTTGAGGATGGCCGTCACCTTCATGAGGATCCAGTACAGCCAGCCGGGAGGCGATTTAACGTCTGTGCGGGTGATCTTTTCGTCGATCGTCATGCTGCTCTCTCCTTTTGCTGCGTATCGCAAACGCGTGTTCGATTGGAATTATACCGAAGGGCCCGCCGCCGTGTCAAGGAAGGGGCGAGGCTTTATTCCAGGGAAAAGTAGTCGTAGAGCTCCTGCTCGGAGCGCAGCACGATCTCCGGCGAAGAGCAGAGCATCACGTTGTCATAGCCGTCGATGAAGCTGCGTGCGTCGGTTTTGTAGCCCACGCAGTGCTTGCCCCGGGCATAGCAGTAGCCCAGCTCGAAGCAGGCCCCCTCGTCCGGCACACGGCCGTCGAAGATGAACAAAAGCGTATCGCACCAGTCCATGTGGGCGCAGTCCAGTTCGAAGAGGTAGCGGCGCTTGGGCTTGCCTTCGATCGTGTCCGGCAGGTCCGCCACGCAGCCGCCCGCGCGCTGGGGCAGGAAGGTCTCGTGGCCGCAGGCGCGCAGGATCTCGTCCACGCGCTCGTTAAAGGCGCGCTCGCCCTGGGAAAACAGCGGCGCGGCAATATAAATCTTTCGCTTTTCCATGTTTTTTCCCTTTCTCTTCTCACCTGCGGGCGATGACAATGGGCTGGTAGAAGCCGCTGTCGGGCGGCATGAGCCAGTCCACTTCCCCGCAGCCGTGGTCACGCAGCAGCCGCGTCAGCTCATTCCGGCGGGTGGCGCGGTATTCGCAGACGTACTTGCTGACGCCGAGGACGGCGCCGTCGTCGATGATGTACTGGGTCAACACATAGTTATCGCCGTGCCAGTCCCAGGTCTGGAAGGAGACGCGGCGGTCAGCCGCGGAGCCGTGGATGTAGGGCGGCGAATAGGGCGGCCGGTCGGCAAGGAGGCTGTCATAGTCCCGGATGCTGGCCGCAAAGATCCCGCCGGGACGCAGCCGCCCGACGATGCTGCCCACAGCCCGGTCCAGATCTTCGTCGCTGAGCATATGGGGCAGGGCGTTGTCCATGGCGATGACGATGTCGAAGCTCTGGGGAAATATCTCCTCCAGGGCGCGGAAGTCGGCCTGCGCCAGGCACAGAGAAACGCCTTGGCGCGCAGCGCGCTCGGCGGCCTGCTCCAGCTCCGGGCGGCTGATGTCCGAGCCCGTCACGTCATAGCCCAGGGCCGCCAGGCCGATGGCCTGGGTCCCGATGCCGCAGGCGCAGTCCAGCACCCGCGCGCTGTGATCAAAGCCCTTGCCGGCAAAGAGCCGATCCAGCAGCAGGCCCTGCTCGCGGCTGGAGGAGGCCCAGTCGGCAAAGAGCTTGTCGTACTCCCCCGCCAGACTGTCATAAAAGGTCTGGACGATATTCATGTCTGCTCCTTTGTAACCAGCTTTAAGAATCTGGTCTCGTTCATCTGTTCGTTCGTCAGATACGCCCCGTCGCGAAACAGCGCGTAGGTGGTGATGGGGGTCGGGGCGCTGCGGGCCTCGGCAAGGGTCCGGAGGTGAATGGCGTGGAAGGCAATGCCGTGCTCGCGGGCGGTCTTCTCCACAAGGGGGACGTATTTGGCGTTGAAGGGACACTGGCTGGTGTAGTAGAGCACATAGCCGCTCTCCTGCGTCCGGGGGTGTCGGGCGCAGGGCAGGAAGGCGGGCCTCGGCGCGTCCGGCGTGAAGGGCAGGGCCCAGAGCTGCACGCCGTTGTCAGCTTCGTCGCAGACGGAAAAGCCCTTGTGCGCCAGGTACTTCGGGTCGGCCAGGAATGGCCGCTTTTTGGCCGAGGAGAGAATGCAGAGCCCCTTTTTGCCCTTCTCGCGGCTGTCGTCGATGCACGATTGCAGCAGCTCGCCGGAATAGCCGTGGCCCTTGAAGGAGCCCGAGACCCACAGGCAGTCGATATACATCCAGTCCGGCGCGTCGATGGGGTTCCATGCCTTTTCGGCGGGAAGGTACTCAATGAAGCACTTGCCCCGCTCCACGCTTTTGAGAAAGACCAGACCGTCGTCAAGGCGATCGGCCAGCCAGGCCTTTTTCGAGGCCACCTGCACGTCGTTGTTGTTGGAGATGGCGCAGCAGATATGCTCTTTTTCCAGGTTTTCTTTCGTGATGCGGATGTATTCCATGTCAGCGGCCTCCTCTGTCTTTATTCGCAAACGAACTCGTCCAGGATGCTGTCCCGGAGAGACGGATCGATCTCATAGCGTACGTTGTCGCGCAGCGACAGCTCCTCGGCGGCGCGCAGATACACGATGGGCACCGCGTGGGGATAGACGCCGCGGCGGGAGGGCTGCTCGTCCAGACAGTCGGGCTTCAGGGAGCCCTGTTGGGTCCAGCGGAAGCCGGAATCGCTGATGCGCACGTCTCGGATGGGACATTCACTCTCCCCCGCGATCATGATGGCGCCCTCGCACAGGAGGTGCAGATGATCGAAATATACCCCCTCGATGGGGCCGGGTGTGCGCTCCACCCCCGCGCGGGGCGTGGCGGAGAGAAACACCGGCTCGCCCTTGCCCCACCAGACCACCACCTCGCTGTCCTGGCGGACCCGGTCGCGGTAGCGGCGGGTGCTGCCCGTGATGTGGTGGATCATGATGTCGTGCACCCGTCCCCCGTCCCGGGACCAGATGCCCACGCCCCGGGTGCAGCGGTCCAGGATGCAGTCGCTCATGGTCACATGGTGGATGTCGCCCCAGGTCTCGGTGCCGATCTTCAGCGCGGAGGAATGGGAGCGCAGGATGCAGTCGGATATCAGGATATGGGCGCAGTCGCCGTACTTTTTCGTCATGGGCGCGGTGGTTTTGAGCACGATGGCGTCGTCTGCGCAGCGGATGACGCAGCCGCGGATGATCACGTTCTGACAGCAGTCCGGGTCGATGCCGTCGTTGTTGGGGCCGCGCTCGTTGTTTTCTATGCGCACCGAGTCGATCAGCACATTCCGGCAGCCGGCCATGTGCAGGGTCCAGAAGGCGGCGTCGTAGAAGGTCACGTCCCGGACGGTCAGATTCTCCACGTCCTCCAGGAAGCTTATGCGCGGGCGGAAGCCCCGGACCTTCAGCGGGCTCTCATGGCTGCCGCCGTCGGCGTCGTCCTCGTAGAAGACCTCTCTGCCCCGGCCGTCGATGCGGCCGAAGCCGGAGATGGTCACGTTTTTCTCGTGCCGGGCCAGGAGAAAGCAGCCGCCCTCCCAGCCGGTGTCCCGGTTGTCATCGTCAAAGTCCGCCATCAGATCCGGGATCTGGTCGGGGTCCAGGCTGGAGATAAGCTCGGCGCCGCTCTCCAGATGCAGGTCCACATCCGATCTCAGACGGATTGTCCCGGACAGAAACCGTCCGGCGGGAACGCTCACGCGGCCGCCGCCGGCCGAGGCGCAGGCGTCGATGGCGTTTTGGATGGCCGCGGTGCAGAGGGTCTTCCCGTCCCCCACGGCGTGAAAATCGGTGATGGATACGTTCATGCTTCTCTCCTGTCAAAACAAGTCCAGCGCGCTGTCCAGATAGATCTCCTCCCGGACGCGCAGCTGATAGGCCGGGCGGGTCAGATAATACAGCAGAAATTCAAGGATCACGGCGCTGCCCAGGCTGCGGCCCTCCAGCTTGAAGTTGCAAAGGCCCCGGGGCAGGTAGTCGTTTTGGATCTGCTCGAGACCGATGAAGCCGGGGTTTTCCATGGCGTCGGAAAAGCGGTAGCCCCGGTGGGCCAGGGGCGAGACGCAGACATGGTCGGCGCAGTCCTCCCCCAGATTCTTGCGGCTGACGTTTTCATAGCAGGCCTTGCGGTCGGCGCAGTCGAAGGCGCAGCACTCGTTGCAGAGGAATTCCAGCTTCTGCTTCTGCTCCGGCGGCAGTGTGTCCAGCCGGTCAAAGGCCCGGTTCAGCCGGAAATCCGGCACCACGAAGCGGAATTCCTCCCGCTCCAGTTCCGCGCGGAGCTGGGTGAATTTGGTCAGCACCTTGGTGGTGGAGGACACGAAATAAAAGGAGGGGTAGCGGCGGCGCAGATAGTCCAGCAGCAGATCGGAGGTGAGGATCACGCCGTTCGGCACCGCACCGCCGTCGACAAAGAGCTCACAGAGAGCGTTGCAGCGCCTGTCGGACAGATGCTCTTCTCTGAGGAGGGAGTTGCTGAAGGTCAGCCGGGCCGAAACGCCGTATTGGCACGTCAGGGCATAGACGTCCTCCGGCCGGTCCTCCCCGAAGCCCACACGGCCGCCGCCCCAGAGGCAGTCGGCCGGCGCGCCGTAGAGCGAGCCGATCTCGCACCAGTCGTAGAAATACTCCCGGTGGCTGTGGAACAGGGGCAGAAACACGCGGTACAGCTCATAGAATTCAAAGAGCCCGGGCAGATGAAAAACGGCCTTGCGGGCCCCGGTGGTAAGAGTTTGCACGCTTTCCTCCGTTTCAGACCGGCAGATATCCCCGCCAGCCGCGGACGGAGTAGTAGGAATCGGCGCCGTTGTGGAAGGTGAAGACGCGGCCGTAGCGCCGCTCGCAGAAGAGGGCGCCGCCCTTCTGGCGGATATCGTCGGGGGCGGCGATCCAGCTGGAGGTTTTGCGGTCGAATTCTCCCAGGCTCTGGAGGCGGTAGTAGAGTTCCTCGGTCATGAGCGCCACGCCCAGCTGCCGCGCCTGGGCCTCGGCGCTGCCGAAGGGCGGATTCTTTGTCCGGGAGGCGAGGGCCTTTTCGTCATAGCACAGGCTGCGGCGGCCGGCGGGGGTCTCCGGTGAGCAGTCGCAGAAGAGCAGATGCTCGCCGTCCGGTGCAAAACCGATGACGTCCGGCTCGCCGCCGGTCTGCTCCATGCGAAGAAGCGTCTCCAGGGCCGCTTCATTTTTTAAGAGGCGCGCCTCCACCTGCTCCCAGGTCAGGTCGGGGTGGCGCTGTCTGTTCGCTTCAAAGCGGGTTTTGAGTGTGCTCAGCATGGTTTATCTCCCCTGTTCTTTGGTATAATGATCATCGGATGGCGAAATCAATCGAGGGTTCGATTGATTTCGCTGCCAAACGACAAGTTTGGCAGCGAATGATTCTTGCAATGAATATATGGCCAAACAGCTATACTGTTTGGCTGCGCGGCAAAGCCGCGCGGCAAAAAGCTTTTTGGCTTTTCGCCATCATATAGTCATTATCGCCATCCATGCGGATGGCAAAGAGGCCGCCCGCGCCGCCGGAGTGGAGGAAAAGTACGTTTTCCCGAGGACCGATGAGGTTTTCCTCGATCAGCTCCAGCAGGCCGGCAAAGGCCTTGCCGGTGTAGACCGGATCGAGAAAGAGTCCCTCGCGCCGGGCCAGCAGCGAGACGGCGGCATTGCCCGCCT
The DNA here is from genome assembly GCA_900320465.1 of uncultured Eubacteriales bacterium. Lineage (GTDB taxonomy): Bacteria > Bacillota > Clostridia > Oscillospirales > Oscillospiraceae > Limivicinus. The sequence continues at coordinate 6,724 of ONSQ01000029.1, read as the reverse complement.
CGGAGGCGATGGCATAGCCGGGGCCGCACATGTCGCGCAGCGGATAGTCCGCGGACGTGATGGAGACGCTCGCTTCCAGCAGCTGGGCGGTCTGCTGCATCAAAGCGGGCGTGATCTGGTCAAAGGGGTCGGTGTCCACCATCATGCCGTGGACGGTGGTGCCTGGCAGAAAGAGCTTGGCCCCCAGGGCGAGGCCGGCCATGGTGCCGCCGCTGCCCTCAGCGCAGACGATGTGGTCAAAGTGTCGGCCCTGGGAGGCGATCTCCCGGGCGCAGGCCACGTAGCCCAGCGCACCCAGCGCGTTGGAGCCGCCGCAGGGGATTTTATAATAGGGTCGTCCCAGCTCATGGCCGATGCGGTCCATCTCGGCGTAGATGTCGGCGTAGTCGTCCGTGTCCACAAAGCGCACGTCCGTGTCCATCAGCTTTTCCAGCAGCTGATTGCCCACGCAGTCGGTGACACCGCGCTTTTTGAGCACCAGGATGGCCCTCATGCCCAGCTTCGCCGCGGCCGCGGCGGTGAGCATGGCGTGGTTGGACTGGGCGCCGCCGGTGGTGAACACGATCTCCGCTCCCCTGGCTCTGGCGTCGGCCAGGAGGAATTCCAGCTTTCGGATCTTGTTGCCGCCCAGGCCAAGGCCCGTCAGATCGTCCCGCTTGATGTAGACCTCGCGGCCCGTCAGGGCGCTGATGTTCTCCAGCTTCTGGATGGGCGTGGGGAATACGCCCAGGCTGACGCGCGGAAAGCTGTCCAGGTCTTTCATGGCTCGTGTGCCTCCTTTGTCAGTGCGCCTGGTTTGCCAGGCCGGATTTTCGGTATGCCTCCAGAGCGCCCAGCAGCACGATGGGTACGCCGCCGCCGTTTTCGCTCTGCGCGCCGACGAAGAGCAGATTCTTCACCGGGGTCAGATGGGGTGGGTTGCGCTGCTTCCAGATAGGCACGGCGCCGCCGAAGGAGGATTTTTTCATGTGGGTCAGGCGGCGGTAGTCCTCCGCCGTGACGATCTTTTTCGCCACGATATGCGCCGACAGGCCGGGCAGATGCTCCTCGGCCAGGGCGATCAGCTCCCGGGCGAAGTCCTCCTTGCCCGTCTCCCAGTCACCGTCGCGAAGTTTGTCCGGGCAGACGGTGTAGATGGTCACGCAGTGGCAGCCCGGCGGGGCAAAGTCCGGGGCGTGGCGGTCCGGGAAATAGATAAGATAGCCGTCGGCGCCGTGGTGATAGACGCCGCTGCGCAGCTTTTGAACCGCCGCGTGGAGATCGTAGCTGCCGTAGTAATAGCACAGGCTCTGCTTCTGATAGACTCCGGGGTCGAAGTCCACGCCCAGGTGCAGCATGAACACCGCCTCCATGGGGCGAAAGTCGCGCAGGATGCGGCGGTAATCCTCGTCGAGATGCTCCGGCCCCACCAGGTCGGTGAAAAAGTCCCGGGCGCTGCCGCAGCCCACCACCAGGTCGGCTTCGATCTCGCGGCCGTCGGACAGGCGCACGCCCACGGCCCGGCCGCCGTCCACCAGCACCTTTTCCGCCACGGTCCCGGGCATAAAGGCGCCGCCGTGGTCCAGGATGTAGGCGCACAGGGCCTCCGGCAGCTTCTGGCAGCCGCCGACGATATAGCGGTAAGAGGGATAGTAGAGCGCGCCGCCGCGTTCGACGGGGATGCGCTTGTCAAAGGCTGTCTCGGTGTTGACGAAGGGCAGGGTGAAGCACTGCACCTCGTCGGCGTCGGCGCAGAAGTCCGCCAGGATGCCGTTGAACACCAGCCGCAGCCGCGCGTCCGAAAAAAGCTTTTCCGTAAAGGCGCGGCAGGTCATGTTTTCATAGGGCTTGATGCGCAGAAAGGCGCGCGCCATGCGCAGACGGTTAAGGGGCGTTTTCCTCCGCCCCGACAGGAAGCGCAGCTCCATGAGGGCGTCGTAAAAGCGATAGTAGGCGCGGATGCCCCGCCTGTCGGCGGGAAAGAGCTGCTCAAGCCGCTTTTGGCGCCAGTCGGGGCCGGCGTAGTCCTCCGGCGGGAGCAGCGAGAAGTCCGGCGTGCAGAGCCCCCGGTCGTCCCGCACCGTCTCGAGATGAATGCCCAGCGAGGCCAGGAAGGCCCCGACGGGCTCGTCCTCGCGCAGATCCGTGAGGATCAGGGGGCCCTGCTCGAAGGAGAAGCCGCCCTCCCGGGCCAGGGTCATGACCCCGCCCGGCTCGGCGTTTTTATCGATGAGGATCACCCGGTGGCCGTCCCGGGCTGCACAGGCCCCGAAGCTCAGTCCGCCCAGGCCGGCGCCGACAACGACGACCGTCATATGCCGTCCTCCCCGATGGTCTCGTAGTCCACGCCCGCGGTCTCGCGCACCTTGCTTCGGAGCAGCAGCACGGAGATGAGGATGCAGGGCAGGGCGAAAACGCCGCAGACCAGCCACAGAGGCAGGAACAGGATGCCGATATTCACGAAGGCAAAGCCGATGCCCATGCCGATATAGACCAGCAGTCCCTCGGCCCCGATGATGGAGGCGCGGATATGGGTGGGGACCATTTCGGTGGAGATGATCTCCATGTAGTCCCGGCCGATCCAGTAGCCGCCCAGGTACAGCCCGTAGCAGACGCCCACCAGGGCCGGGCTCCACAGGGCGTTGGCGCTGAGCAGGAACAGGGCGAAGGCGGCGGCGCAGATGAGGCCGAAGAGCAGCACAGTCTTTTTCCGGCCGATGCGGTCGGCCAGGAAGCCGGAGAGGATCACCGCGCCGCAGTAAAGGAAGGGATAGTAAAACTCCGCGGTGGTGATGGCCTCGGTCGTCATGTTGGCCCGGTACATGATGGATTCGTAGTTGGTCATGGCGATGATGGCCGCGTCGAAGAGCATCTTGATGAGGATGAGGTTGCGCAGGTCCCGATGCCGGAAGATGTATTTTACGGCGTGAATGACGCCGGCTTTGCCGTCGGCGCTCCTGTCCTTTTTCTCCGCCTTCGCCCCGGCCGGGGCGTTTTGGGCCGCCAGACGGTTCTCCTGGTAGACCCGCGTCTCCTTGGCCAGCACCACGATCAGCACCGTCACCGCAAGGCCGTAGAGGCCGGGAAGCAGATAGACGCTGCGCCACTGGGTGGGGTCGTTATGCATCAGGGTGGAGCGCATGGCGGGGATGGCCACCGCCGACAGGCCGCCGATGCCCTTGAGCAGGCTGTACACCGTGGCGCGCTTGTCCTTCGGCGCTTCCTCCAGCACGTAGAGGATCTGGATATCGCTGCCGATGAAGAACGAGAGCATGAAGCTGCCCAGGAGGAAGGTCAGATAGCTGCGGCACAGGAAAATGACGAGCAGGCCCGCCGACATGCCCAGAGAGGAGAGCACAAAGAGAGGCTTGCGCCCGATCCTGTCCGCCAGGGATTTGTAAAAGGGGGCCAGCAGCGCGATCACATAGCCGATGAGGCTGATGGTGTTGTGCAGGGCCAGGCCCTCCTCATAGGCGTAGCTCCTGCCGAAGACACGGCCGTTGACAAAAAACTCGGTGATAAAGCTGGAGGTGATGTTGCCGCCGATGTTGGTGGCCAGGTTGTCCAGAATGTCCACCAGCACGATCACGACAAGCAGCACGGCAAAATAGCCGGCGTAGCGCCTGGGCAGGCCCTTGCCCGGTGCGCCCGGCGTCTGGTTCTGCTCTGTCTTTTTCATAATGCGTCGCCGCTTCCTTTCCGATTTTCTGTATTTCTATTGTACGGCAATCTCTCCGGCATGACAAGAAAAAAGTGAGGTCCTGCGGTGAGATAGGCAGCGGCAAATACAATACGGCGCGGGGAGCGATCTGCTCCCCGCGCCGAGGCATTGGTATGGGTGTTTTATTCGTAGATCTCGATCTCCGCCGCCTGGGCGCCGCCCGTGCGGGAGGAGGTGTTGAGGGTGAAGGTCAGCTTCACGAAGCGGCCCTCCGCGGCGGGGAAGTCGATGCGGATGCGGTTGCCGGTGGCGGGGTCAAAGTCGTATTTCACCGCCGCCGAGACCTCGCTGTAAGAAGTCCCGTCGGCGCTGAGGGCCACGGCGATCTCCTGGGTGCGGGGTTCCCAGATGGCGGAGGGGTTGAGGCGCACGGCCACGGCGGTGAGGCGGCGGCTCTCGCCCAGATCCACAGTTACCTCAGCGGGGAAGCCCTTGCTCTCCCAGTAGGTGTCGGTCTTGCCGTCGTTGACGTTCTCGATCACGTAGACGTCGTTGTGCACGCCGGAGACCACGCTCTTGCCCAGGGCCAGGTTCTCGCCCTCCGGCATGGGGATGTAGTTGGCCTCCGGGTCCGGGAAGCAGGGCGGGCGCTGGGCTTTTGTCTGGTCCGGGGCGGTCACGATCGTCAGCCCCGGCTCACCCTTCGGCTGGAAAAGGCCGAAGAAGGCGCCTGCGCCCAGGAGCAGCGACAGGACGATGAGTGCGGAAAAGATGATGGTCAGCAGCTTGTTCATGTTCTCTTCCCTCCCTTATTCCACCGTGATGTTCTCGCAGTACTCGTTGACCGAGGCGCGCAGGGCGTCCAGATCCCGGATGGGTTGGCCAAGGATCGTCACGTTTTTGATGGTCACGTTGGTGATCCGGTTCTCCGGTCCCTGGCCGCTGAAGCGGGAGGCGGGCACCTTGCCGTCGGCGGTGTTCACCACGGTGAGCCCCTCGATGAGCACGCTGTCGATGGAGCCGAACTCGTCGGTGACCGTGCTCCAGCCGGAGTTCTGCAGCGTCATCTCGATGAGCTCCTTGTTGTTGCCGTTATCGCCCTGCATCATGGCGTTCTCCACCACGATGTTGCGGTAAGTGATGTCGTGGACAAAGGCGTCGTCGCTGTTGTGGATGCTGATGACCGGCTTGTGGAAGTTATACAGCACCGTGATGTCCTCGAAGAGCACGTCGCTGATCTCCGGGTCCAGGGTCAGGCCCTTGTCGGTCTCGTAGCCGATCTCCATGGACTGGGCCAGGTCCGTCCAGATCTGCACGTTTCGGAAGCGGATGCCCCGGCTGGAGCCGGAGTAGTTCTTGATGACCAGACTGTCGTCCCAGGTGCGGGCAAAGCAGTTGGTGACCTCGTGGTCGGTGCAGGACTGGAAGGTGAAGCCGTCGCCGTTCTGGCGGCCGGAGATGATCTTCACATTGTCGATGCGCACATGGCTGGAGGAGAAGGAGTTGAAGTTCCAGCAGTTGGAGTTGACCAGGATGATGCCCTCCGCCGTCACGTTCTTCGAGTGGTTGATGTCGATGGGCACCCTGGCATAGGAGCCGGGCCGGTTCCAGGCCGGGTAGTCGCTGCCGTCGATCATGCCACGGCCGCAGATGCGTACATTGTCCGCGTTGGCCACCGACACGATCGAATGCAGCACCGCGCCGCCGGAGAGGTACAGCGTCTGGCCGTCCTGCAGGGCGATGGCGTCCATGGTCCACTCGCCGGGGCCGATATAGTAGACGTCGGGATCGTCCGGGTCCGGCACGTCCGTCTCCGGCGGATTGGCGAAGATGTGCACGGCCTTGTTGACGCTGCCGTTGAACACCACCGTGTAGGCGCCGGGCTCGGTGATCGTAAAGCGGACGCGCCCGTCCTCCACCTCCGGGACGATGCCCCATGCGGCGGGCAGCACGGCGGCGCTCTCCACCGGCTTGTTCAGGCCGGGCATCTCGATCTCCAGACTGACGCTGCCAAGGAAATCGAAGTAGGTCATGGGGGTGCTGGAGGGCTCGCTGTCAGCCTTCCAGATGTGCTCGTGGTTGACCATGACGTCGTAGACGAACAGCTCGTGTCCGTTGGCGCGGATGACGGCCGTCTGCGAGCCCGTCATGGTGCGGGGCCCCTCGTAGATGGTCAGAAGCGTCTGCCCCTCGGCCGGGCCGGACGCGGCATGGCGCGGCGCGCCGGGGACAAAGAGCAGGCACAGCGCCGCGGCCAGCAGCAGCACAGCCAGGACTCCCAGGCAGATCAGCTTTGCGGAGAGAGCAGGTTTTCGGTTCATGCGTTTGACCCTCCCTGTTTTTTTGTTTCGTTTAGCGTTAAACTTGACTGAAATCATTATACAACGCACTTGCGCTCAGGACAAGAGAGAAAGGGGCCGGAAGCTTATCGACATTTTGTATAAATCTCAGCGCTCTTTTTTGTGCAGTTAACGCTAAATCTGCGCTTGACAGCATTTAGAACAGCTGATATAATTCAAATCGTAGTAAGTTTAACGCTAAACTTACAAAAACGTGCTTCCTCTATGCATCAAAAAACGTATTTTGGGAGGTCATTATGAAAAAGATTCTCGCTCTGCTCCTGGCAGTCTGCATGATCCTTTCACTTGCAGCCTGCGGACAGGCCGCGCAGCCCGCCGCGCCTGCCGAACCCGAAGCCCCGGCCGAACCCGAAGCCCCGGCCGAAGCCGAGGCCCCCGCCGAAGCCGAAGCCCCGGCCGCTCCGACGTCCTTCCTGTGGGACGACTTCAACGACCGCGACCCCAACAACAAGCCCGAGCTGGGCCCCAACGGCGTCAACATCTGGTGGGACAACTGGGCCAACCTGCGCGCCAAGAATGAGGACGGCGCCATCAAGCTGGACATGCGTCCCAAAGAATTCGACCCCGAGGACTATGAGACCGAGGAAGAGTACTACGCCGCCGCCGGCGACTGGATGGCCAACTGGGGCGAAGCTGTCAACATGTGGGCCCTGGACGGCATCTCCTACTGCAAGTACCTGAACATCCGCATCAAGGGTGAGGTCGGCGGCGAGGAGACCAAGCT